>NZ_LFKW01000143.1:20698-30845 GCF_001040865.1 Cellulomonas sp. A375-1
GCCCGACGTCGCGATCTGGGACCACCCGGCGACCGAGTCGGGCCGGGTCGAGCTCCTGCCGTTCCTGCGCGAGCAGGCCGTGAGCGTCACGGCGCACCGGTTCGGGACGCCGAACCACCTCACGGACGAGGTGCTGACCTCGGCGTGAGCCGTCAGGCGCCGGGCGCCGGTCGGACCTGTGCTGCGGCCGCAAGCGCGGCGCCCTCGGACGCGAGCGCGCCCAGCCGCGACAGCGCGCGGTAGTACTTCTTGCGGTACCCGCCGCGCCGCATCTCCTCCGAGAAGAGCTCGTCGGTCCCGCCGCCGCCGAGCAGCACCGGCACGTCGCGGTCGTACAGACGGTCCACGAGCACGACGAGCCGCAGCGCGACGTCCTGCTTGCGCACAGCGTGCACGCCCGTGAGCCCGACGAGCGAGACGCCGTCGAGCAGCGCGCCGTACTTCGACGGGTGGACGGTCGCCAGGTGGTCGAGCAGCGCGCCGAAGTCGTCGAGCGTGGCGCCGTCGCGGCCCGCGGCCACGGCCTGCACGACGTCGTCCGGCAGCGCCTCGCCGTGCTCGACGCTGCGGTGGCGGTAGTCGTCGCCGTCGACGCGCAGCACGTCGAAGCGTGCCGCGAGCGCCTGGATCTCGCGCAGGAAGTCGTCCGCCGCGAACCGCCCCTCGCCCAGTGACCCGGGCAGCGTGTTCGAGGTCGCCGCGAGGGCGACGCCGTGGTCGGCGAGCTCGCGCAGGAGCCGCGACATGAGCACGGTGTCACCCGGGTCGTCGAGCTCGAACTCGTCGATGCAGACGAGCCGGTAGGCCGCGAGCGCGTCGACGGTCTGCCGGAAGCCGAGCGCCCCGACGAGGTTGGTGTACTCGACGAACGTCCCGAACGCCGCGCGCTGTCCCGCCGCGGTGACGGCGTGCGCGAGCGCGGCCAGCAGGTGGGTCTTGCCGACGCCGAACCCGCCGTCGAGGTACACGGCCTCGGGCTGCGCGCGGCGCTTCTTCCACCACGACGAGGCCGCCAGCCGCCCGATCGTCTGCGCCGCGCCGCGCAGGCGTGCCACCGCCGCCGCCTGGCTGCCGTGCGCCGCGTCCGGCACGTAGGACTCGAACGACGCGGACGCGAAGTGGGGCGGCGGGACGAGCTCGGCGACGAGGCGGGCCGGGTCGACCGCGGGCACGCGCGCGGTGAGCGCCAGAGGTGGGCCGGCGGGCTGGAGGTCCGTCACGAGGGTCCAGAGTACGTCCACGACATGGTCGGAACGGCGTCCACATGCCGTCGCGCTCGTCTCACCATCCGGTCTAGGACTCCCCGAACGAGCGAACCCGTGTGAATCTCGACGCGTGATCTTCGTCGGGTTCGTGCGTGTCTGTCGGCCGTGTGCCGGCTCGGCAGCGCGTGCCCGCACGTCCATGTGCATGTGCTGCTGTCTGCGGAGCAACTGACCCCGCCCCTCGTCCCCCACCCGGGCGCGCGGTCGTGCCCGGACGGAAGACCAGCGCTCCCGCTGTGTCCTGGGTGCAGCCGTACGCCGTGAACGTCCTGGAGGTAGCGCCACATGGCGCAGACCCGGATCGCCCCACCCGCAGCGAAGGTCGAAGGCCAGTGGGCCTTCGACCAGCGTGAGCCCCTCAACGGCAACGAGGAGCTCAAGCAGGCCGACGACGGCCTGAACGTCCGCCACCGCATCGAGACCATCTACGCCCATCAGGGCTTCGACTCCATCCCGGGTGACGACCTGCGCGGCCGGATGCGCTGGTGGGGCCTGTACACGCAGCGGCGCCCCGGGATCGACGGCGGCAAGACGGCGACCCTCGAGGCGCACGAGCTCGAGGACTCGTACTTCATGCTCCGCGTCCGCTGCGACGGCGGGAAGCTCACGCTGCAGCAGCTGCGCACGGTCGCGGCCATCTCGCGCGAGTTCGGGCGGGACACGGCCGACATCACGGACCGGCAGAACATCCAGCTGCACTGGATCCGCATCGAGGACGTCCCCGAGATCTGGCGACGGCTCGAGTCGGTGGGCCTGACCACGCAGGAGGCGTGCGGTGACGTCCCGCGCGTCATCGTCGGCTCGCCCGTCGCGGGCGTCGCGGCCGACGAGATCATCGACGGCACCCCCGCGATCGAGGAGATCCACCGTCGCTACATCGGCGACCCGGCGTTCTCGAACCTGCCGCGCAAGTGGAAGACCGCGATCAGCGGGTCGCCGCACCAGGACGTGGCGCACGAGATCAACGACGTCGCGTTCGTCGGCGTCGTGCACCCCGAGCTCGGGCCGGGATTCGACCTGTGGGTGGGCGGCGCGCTGTCGACCAACCCCATGCTCGGCAAGCGGCTCGGCGCGTTCGTCACGCTCGAGCAGGTGCCCGAGGTGTGGGTCGGCGTCACGTCGATCTTCCGCGACTACGGCTACCGCCGGCTGCGCACGCGCGCCCGCCTGAAGTTCCTCCTCGCCGACTGGGGCACCGAGCTGTTCCGCCAGGTCCTCGAGGGCGAGTACCTGGGCTACGCGCTGCCCGACGGCCCCGAGCCCGCGCCGCCACCCACGGGTCGCCGCGACCACGTGGGCGTGCACCCCCAGAAGGACGGGCGCTTCTACGTCGGTGCCGCCCCCATGGTCGGCCGCATCTCGGGGCCGATCCTCGACGCGGTCGCCGACCTGGTCGAGGCCGCCGGCTCCGATCGCGTCCAGCTCACCAGCGAGCAGAAGCTCGTCGTCCTCGACGTCGGCGCCGCCGACGTCGACTCGGTCGTCGACGGGCTCGAGGCGCTCGGGCTGCAGGTCCGCCACGCGTCGACGTTCCGGCGCGGCACCCTCGCGTGCACCGGGATCGAGTTCTGCAAGCTCGCGATCGTCGAGACCAAGGCCAGGGCGACCGCGCTCGTGGGTGAGCTCGAGAAGCGCCTGCCCACGTTCGACCAGCCGATCACGATCAACGTCAACGGCTGCCCCAACTCGTGCGCCCGCATCCAGACGGCCGACATCGGCCTCAAGGGCGCGCTCGCGCAGGGTGAGGAGGGCTACCAGGTGCACCTCGGCGGCGGCCTCGGGCTGTCGCTCGGACTGGGCAAGACGCTGCGTGGTCTGCGCGTCCCGGCCTCGGAGCTCGAGGACTACGTCGAGCGCGTGACCCGCCGGTTCGACGAGCAGCGCCTCGAGGGCGAGCTCTTCGCCGAGTGGGTCCAGCGCGCGGACGAGGAGGACCTGCGATGAGCACGTCCGAGGGGCGCGCGGTGCCGTACTACTGCCCGTTCTGCGCGAGCGAGGACCTCTGGCCGGCGAGCGAGACGCACGGTCAGTGGGAGTGCCGCTCGTGCACGCGCACGTTCGCGCTGCGCTTCGTCGGGCTGTCCGCTACGGGAGGTGACCGATGAGCACGTCGACACCGGCTGCGGCCGACCTGACCGACGACGAGCTGCGCACGCTCGCCGAGCAGGCCGGTGCCGAGCTCGAGGGCGCGCACCCGCGGGAGATCGTCGCGTGGGCCGCGCGCACGTTCGGCCCGGACCTGGTGCTCGCCTCCTCGATGGGCGACGAGGTGCTCGTGCACCTCGCCGCGCAGGCGGCCCCGGGCATCGAGGTGATCTTCCTCGACACCGGCTACCACTTCGCCGAGACCATCGGCACGCGCGACTACTACGCCGACTTCACCCCGATCCACCTCACGACGATCCTCCCGCTGCGCACGGTGGCCGAGCAGGACGCCGAGCACGGCGCACGCCTGCACGACCGCGACCCGAACCTGTGCTGCGCGCTGCGCAAGGTCGAGCCGCTCGAGCGCGGGCTGGCGCCGTACCGCGCGTGGATCACGGGAATGCGCCGCGAGGACGCCCCCACACGCACGGACATCGCCGTGGTCGGCTGGGACGCGCGGCGAGGCAAGGTCAAGCTCAACCCCCTGGCCGCGTGGACCCAGGCCGACGTCGACGCCTACGTCGAGGCGGAAGGCGTCGTCCTGAACCCCCTGCGCCAGGCGGGGTACGCCTCCATCGGGTGTGCCCCGTGCACGCGCGCCGTCGCCCCGGGTGAGGACCCGCGGGCGGGGCGCTGGTCCGGTACCTCCAAGACGGAATGCGGTCTGCACACATGACGACGACGCTCGGCGCCCCGTCCCCCACGCCGGCAGCCACCCCGGCACCCACCCGGCTCACGCAGCTCGACGCACTCGAGTCCGAGGCCGTCCACGTCATGCGCGAGGTGGCCGGCGAGTTCGAGCGCCCCGTGCTGCTGTTCTCGGGCGGCAAGGACTCGATCGTCATGCTGCACCTCGCGCGCAAGGCGTTCTGGCCCGCCACGGTGCCGTTCACGCTGCTGCACGTCGACACGGGCCACAACTTCCCCGAGGTGCTCGCGTACCGCGACGCGACCGTCGCGGAGCACAGCCTGCGGCTCGTCGTCGCGCACGTGCAGGACGCGATCGACGACGGCCGCGTGCACGAGCGTCCCGACGGCTCGCGCAACGCGCTGCAGACCGTCCCCCTGCTCGACGCGATCACGTCGCACAGGTTCGACGCGGTGTTCGGCGGCGGGCGGCGCGACGAGGAGAAGGCGCGCGCCAAGGAGCGCGTCTTCTCGCTGCGCGACGAGTTCGGCCAGTGGGACCCCCGCCGTCAGCGGCCCGAGCTGTGGGACCTGTACAACGGGCGCCACAAGCCGGGCGAGCACGTCCGCGTCTTCCCGCTGTCCAACTGGACCGAGCTCGACGTCTGGCGCTACATCGAGCGCGAGCGCATCGAGCTGCCGGACATCTACTACTCGCACGAGCGCGAGGTGTTCGCGCGCGACGGCATGTGGCTGGCCCCCGGCGACTGGGGCGGGCCGCGCGACGGCGAGAGGCTCGAGACCCGCACGGTGCGCTACCGCACCGTGGGCGACATGAGCTGCACGGGCGCGGTCGAGTCGACCGCAACCACGGTCGCCGACGTCATCGCGGAGGTCGCCGCGAGCCGGCTGACCGAACGCGGGGCGACGCGCGCCGACGACCGGGCCTCCGAGGCCGCCATGGAGGACCGCAAGCGCGAGGGCTACTTCTGATGACGACGAGCACGACGAACCCCACGACGACCGCCGCTCCCGTCGAGAGGCCCGTCGAGACGCTCGACGACGCGCTCGACGGCGCCGCGCAGCACGCGAGCCGCGAGCTCCTGCGCCTGGCGACCGCGGGCTCGGTCGACGACGGCAAGAGCACGCTCATCGGCCGCCTGCTCTACGACACGAAGTCGGTCCTCGCGGACCAGCTCTCGGCCGTGGAGCGTGCGACCGCCGCCCGCGGAGCCGCAGTCGGCGAGGTCGACCTCGCGCTGCTCACCGACGGCCTGCGCGCCGAGCGCGAGCAGGGCATCACCATCGACGTCGCCTACCGGTACTTCTCCACGGCCCGGCGGGCGTTCGTCCTCGCAGACACCCCCGGCCACGTGCAGTACACGCGCAACATGGTCACCGGCGCCTCGACCGCCCAGCTCGCGATCGTCCTGGTCGACGCGCGCAAGGGCGTGCTGGAGCAGACACGCCGGCACGCGACCGTGGCGGCGCTGCTCGGCGTCCCGCACGTGCTGCTCGCGGTCAACAAGATGGATCTCGTCGACTTCGACGAGGCTACGTTCCGCGCGATCCGCGACGACTTCGCCACGTACGCCCAGGGACTCGGCCTGCCCGACGTGCTCGCGGTGCCGGTGTCGGCGCTCACGGGTGACAACGTGGTCGACCGCTCGTCGCGCACGCCCTGGTACGACGGTCCGACGCTGCTCGAGCACCTCGAGACCGTCCCGGTCTCCGACGTCCGGGCCGACGACGAGCTGCGCCTGCCCGTCCAGCTCGTGATCCGTCCGCGCACGGCGGAGCACCCGGACTACCGCGGGTACGGCGGCCGCATCACGTCGGGCACCGTGCGGGTCGGCGACGCGCTCACGGTGCTGCCCTCGGGCAAGACGAGCGTCGTGACGGGCATCGACGAGTTCGACGGTCCGCTCGAGGCGGCCGCGGCGGGCCGGTCGGTGACGGTCCGCCTCGCGGACGAGCTCGACATCTCCCGCGGCGACGTCCTCGTGCCGACGGGCGCCCGGACGACGGTCGGTCAGGACCTCGTGGGCACGGTCTGCTGGCTGTCCGAGCGCCGCTCGGTGCTGGGCGCCCGCCTGCTGGTGCGCATCGGCACCCGGACGGTGCGCGCCCTGCTGCGCGAGGTCGACGCGCGCCTCGACGTCGACACGCAGACCGTCGAGCTGCTCAGCGGCGTGGACACCGCGCACGCGGTCGACGCGACGGACACGTCGTCGGAGGCGGCACCCTCGGGGCTCGGGCTCAACGCGATCGGGCGCGTCCGCGTGCGTCTGGCCGAGCCCGTCCTGCTCGACGACTACGCCCTGCACCGCGGGACCGGGGCGTTCCTGCTCGTCGACCCGTCCGACGGCACGACGCTCGCGGCGGGCATGGTCGGCCCCACCCTGCTCGACCGACTGGCCCCTGGCGACGAGGGCGAGTCCGACTCGGACTGGCTCGCGGGCGCCGGCATCTGATGCACGGGCTCTTCCTGGACCTGCGCGGACGGCGCGTCGTCATGGTCGGCGGCGGGCCCGTTGCCGCGCGGCGCACGGTGAGGCTCGTCGAGGACGGCGCCGACGTGCTCGTCGTGGCGCCCGCGGTGTGCGAGGACCTCGCGGCGCTGGTCGGCTCCGGCGCGGTCCGCTGGGCGCAGCGTGACTACGCGGACGGGGACCTGGCGGAGGCGTGGCTCGTCCACACCGCAACCGGCGTGCGCGAGACCGACGCGCGCGTGGCTGCGGACGCCGAGGCCGCGCGCGTGTGGTGCGTCCGCGCGGACGACGCCGCGCTCTCGGCGGCGTGGAGCCCCGCCGTCACCCGCGCGGGTGATGTCACCGTCGCGGTGAGCGCAGGCGGCGACCCGCGCCGCGCGGCCCGGCTGCGGTCCGCGATCGCTGTGCTGCTCGACACCGGCTCGCTCCCCCTGCGCCACCACCGCGCGCCCGCGGCCGGGGGCGTCACGCTCGTCGGTGGCGGGCCCGGCGACCCCGGGCTCATCACGACGAAGGGACGACGCGCCCTGGCCGAGGCCGACGTGGTCGTGGTCGACCGGCTCGCGCCGCGCGCGCTGCTCGATGACCTCGACCCGGACGTCGAGGTCATCGAGGCGGGCAAGGCACCCCACGCGCACACGCTCACGCAGGCCGAGATCAACGCCGTGCTCGTCGAGCGGGCGCGCGCCGGCAGGCGCGTCGTGCGGCTCAAGGGCGGCGACCCGTACGTCCTGGGGCGTGGCGGTGAGGAGGTGCAGGCGTGCGTCGCGGCGGGCGTGCCGGTCACCGTGGTGCCCGGCGTGACCAGCGCGATCGCCGTGCCGGGAGCCGCCGGCATCCCCGTGACCCACCGCGGCCTGTCCCGGCAGGTGACGATCCTGTCCGCGCACGACTCGACGCCGCACTGGCCGACCCTCGCCCAGCTCGACGGGACGCTCGTGCTGCTCATGGGCGTGCCACGACTCGGCGCGTACGCCGACGCGCTCGTCGCGCACGGCCGCGACGCCGCGACCCCGGTGGCGGTCGTCGAGAACGGCACCCTGCCCGGCCAGCGCACCACGGTGGGCACGCTCGCGACGATCGCCGACCTGGCAGTCGCCCGCGCGGTGGCGAACCCCGCCGTGATCGTCGTCGGGGACGTCGCCGCGCTGGCAGACGTCCTGTAGCCGGTGCTCGTGAACGGCGGTCCGACGAGCAGGGCTCGGCAGCTCCCGCGCCGGGGGCCTACGGTCGAGCCATGACCGACGCGCCTCCGCTGGACGTGCTGCTCCCCCGGTCCGACCGGACGCCCGTGCGGCTCGAGCCGCGCGCCGACGAGGCGGAGCTCGTGGCCCTGATCGACGAGCGACCCGCCGAGCGGACGCAGCACACCGGGCCGACGCTCGTGGTGCGGGCCAACATGATCACGACGCTCGACGGCGCGGCGACCGGCCCCGACCACGTCACCGGCTCGATCAACGGTCCCGCCGACCTGCGGGTGTTCGAGGCGTTGCGGGTCCTGGCGGACGTCGTGCTGGTCGGCGCGGGCACGGTGCGCCAGGAGCGGTACAACACGCTCACGCTGCCCGAGCCGCTCGCAGCCACGCGCCGCGCGCACGGGCGCGAGGCGCCGATCGAGCTCGCGGTGGTGACCCGATCGGGCGACCTGCCCGACCCGCTGCTCGACGCCGACCGTCCGCCGCTCGTCGTCACGACCGCCGCCAACCCGCGGCTCGACGCGCTGCGCGAACGCGTCGGGACCGACCGGGTCGTGGTCGCCGGGGACGTCGAGGTCGACCTCGTGGTCACGCTGCGGGCGCTCGTCGACCGCGGGCTGACGAACGTGCTCACCGAGGGCGGACCGTCCCTCCTGGCTGAGCTCGTCGCGCGGGACCTCGTCGACGAGCTGTTCCTCACGTGGTCCCCGGTGCTCACGGGCGGCCCGGCGCCGCGGGTCCTCGACGGCGCGCCGTGGCTGAACCCGCCGCGCGAGGCGGCGCTGCTGCACCTGCTGCACGCCGACGGGGTGCTGCTCGGACGCTGGGGCGTGCGCGCGCCGGGACGGCACGAGTCCAACTAGGCTCGCCACGTGACCGACACGATCCTGGTCCTCATCGAGGACACCCTCGCGCCCGTCGACGTCCAGCACCTGCTCGCGCTGCACGAGGGCGAGGAGCTCGCCTACCACGTGCTCGTGCCCGCGGACTCGAACCGTCCTCTGCTACCGACGATCGTGGACAACCTCGGTCTGGGCGAGCTCAAGGACGCTCTCGCCCGGCTCCGCGGCAAGGAGCCGACCCCGACCGAGGCCAAGGCCACGGCGGACGAGCAGCTCAGCGCGACGCTCGCAGAGTTCGCCGCGGCGGGGCGCGCGGCCACCGGCGAGGTTGTCGCGGACGACCCGCTCCCCGCGCTGCGGCAGGCGGTCACCGACGGCGACGCGCGCGAGGTCGCGATCGTCACCTACCCGCACGCCTGGCTGGACACGTTCCACCAGGACTGGGCGTCGCGCGCCCGCGAGGCACTCGAGGTCCCGGTGCTGCACCTGTACTCCGGCACGTCCGAGCTCGGCTGAGCCGCACGGGCACGAGGAGAGCCCGGCGGGATGGTTCCCGCCGGGCTCTCCTCGTGGGCGGCTCCGGCGTCGTTCATCCGGACCCACGCGCAGCGTCAGCCCCGCGTGGGGCCGGAGCCCGTGCGGGTCAGAAGCCCGTGTCCGTCGGTTCGGGGTACCACCGACGGAACTTGCGGATCTGGTTGACCGAGGCCGCCAGGATGTAGAACCGGCGTCGCGGCGACAGGTCCCGCTCGTAGCGAAGCGGGTGGGCCGTCGCACGCGCCTTGATCAGCCGACGGACACGTGCGGCCAGCTGGGGCTCGCGGACGTACCTCAGCAGCAGCCGGTGGGGCAGGATCGAGTAGAGCACCTCGCGGTCGACGACGACGGGCTCGACCGCGTGTCCCTCGATCCGGTCCTCCACGACGAAGCGCACCGGGTTCGCGCCCGCCGCGGTGACGTAGTAGTTGTTCCGCCCGATGCGCGGGTTGACCTCGAAGAACCGGAACGCGCCGGTACGCGGGTCGACCTTGACGTCGAAGTTGGCGAACCCGACGTACCCGGTGCTCGTGAGGAAGCGGTGCGCCTGCTCGAGCATCGCGTCGTCGCGGTAGGTGATCATCGCCGCGGGGTTCCCGAGGCCGGACGGCGTGTGCTCCTCGAGCAGCACGTGCGCGCAGCACGAGAGCGTCACGACCCCACGCTGGTCCACGTAGGCCGTCACGGACCGCATCTGCGTGTCGTCGCCGGGGACGAGCTCCTGCACGACGAAGCGTCCGGCGAAGCCCGCCTCCCGCAGCGAGCGCCACAACGCGGCGAGCTCGGCGGGTGACGAGATCTCGAAGACCTTCTTCTTCCCCTCGAACTCCACGTCCTGGTAGTCCGCGCTGCTCGCCGCCTTCGCGATGAGCGGGTACTCGAGGTCGACCGGCACGTCGGGCTCGCCGGCCCCGAAGCCCTGCACGAGCGTGCGCGGCACGGAGATGTCGAGCTCGGCGCAGATCTCGGCGAACGTCGCCTTGTCGCTGATCCGCGCGAGGAGCTCGGCGGACAGGAACGGCACGGCGTAGAACGGCTCCCGC
>NZ_LFKW01000143.1:30961-31266 GCF_001040865.1 Cellulomonas sp. A375-1
ACGTCGAGCAACCGGTCGACGAGCTGGCGCGGGTCGTGGCCGTCCGCGACGATCTCGTGCCGCACGATCGACGAGTGCTGCACGGGCCCGAGCGCGGCGCCGGCGACGACGACCGACGTCACCCCGTACTGCTCGTGGAACGAGCGGGCAAGGGCGTAGACGCCGATGTCGGCGCCCAGGATGACCGGCTGGAGCGGACGCGCGTCCAGCCGGTCGTCCTGCGGCGTGCCTGCGGCGCCGAGCGGGTCCGTCACGCGTCCTGCTCGGTGCGGTCGCCGGACCACTGGGTGTGGAACGAACCGTCG
>NZ_LFKW01000144.1:0-8335 GCF_001040865.1 Cellulomonas sp. A375-1
CGCCGCGGGCGCGGGCCTCGTCGCCGCGGGCGTGCTCGCGCTCGCCGCGCTGCCGGACGGCCGCGAGACCGCGATCGCGCCGGTGGGCCTGGGGCTGGCCCTGGCCGTCGTCGGCGCGACGGTCGAGCTCGCCGAGGCCCAGCCTGCGCACGTGCTCGCGGTCGTGGTCGCGGTCGTGCTGACCGCGAGCATCGGGGTGCCGTGGCTCGCGCTGGCCAGCACGCCGCTGCGGGTGGTCTCGCCCCGCTCGGACGCGGAGATCCTGCTCGACCCGGTCCCGGTCGATCCCGACCGCGTGCGTCACCAGCTCGACTCCGGCTACCGGATCCAGCTCGCGCTGCGCGTGGCCGTCGGTCTGCTCGCGCTCCTGGCCACGCCGACCCTCGTCGGCGCGGGCGCGCTGGGCACCGCGCTGCTCGTCGTCGGCTGGGTCGGTCTGCTGCTCTCGACCCGGCAGTCGTACGCGCGCGCGGACGTGCTCGTCGTCGTGTGCCTCGGGATCACGGGCCTCGCGCTGACGCTCGTCGTGGCGGCCCTCGCGCACCCCTCGTGGCGCACCGTGCTCGTGTGCTCGGCCGGGGCCGCGGCCGCCGCGCTGGTCGCACTCGGGCTCGTCGCGCCGCGTCGGCGGGTCGCGCTCGCGCGCGCCGGGGACACGATCGAGATGACCTGCCTGGCCGTCCTGCTGCCCCTCGGCGTCGCCGCCGCGGGCCTGGTCTGACCGCGGACGGGACATGGCCGCCAAGCGTGACCTCGTCGAGGCGCAGTCGTTCAGCCGCCGTCGTCTGCTGACGGCGTTCGTCAGCGGCGCCCCGGGCGGGCAGGAGCTCGAGCCCACGAAGCCGATGCGGGGCGTCGTGGCCGGGGTCATGCTCAGCGTGCTCGTCGTGATCGGCTCGCTCGCGTGGGGAGCCCTGCGCAGCGACCCCGCCGACTGGAGCTCGAACCGGCTCGTCGTCGTCAAGGGCGAGGGCACGCGCTACGTCGCGCTCAACGACGCGCTGTACCCGGTGGTGAACACGACGAGCGCGCGGCTCGCGATCGAGGCGGGACAGTTCGCCGTGGTCGAGCTGGCGCCTCGCGTCATCGCGGGCACCGAACGCCGCGAGACGATCGGCATCGTGGGTGCCCCTGACGCCCCGCCCCGCCCGGAGGCGCTCGTCGCGACCGGGTGGACCGCGTGCGTGGCGCCCGACGAGGGCACGCCAGCGGTGTCCACCTCGGTCGGCGCCGAGGTGGACACGGAGGCGGGCGGTGCGGTGGTCGCGGAGTCCGGTGGTGAGACCTTTGTCGTGACCGGCGGCCTGCGACACCGCGTGTCGGAGGCGGACCTGTCGAGCGTGCTGCGTGCGGTCGGGCTCGAGACCGCGCCGCGCGTCGAGGTCCCCGGCGCGTGGCTGAACCTGTTCCCCGAGGGCACGGACCTCGCGCCGTTGACCATCGAGGGTGCGGGCCGGCCCGCACCGTCGCGCGCGGGCCTCGGCGACCTGGACGTGGGCACGGTCGTGCGCGTCGCGGGTGCCGGCAGCGCGGACCGCTGGTACGTCGTGGACCGGCGCGGCGACCTCGCGGTGCTCAGCGAGTTCGCGACCGAGCTGTACCAGCTCGGTCAGCCCGACGCGCAGGAGGTCACCCGGACGCCCGCCCAGGTCAAGGACGCGGGTACCGCGACGACGTCGGTGGCCCCCGCGGACTGGCCGAGCGAGCCGGTCGCTGCGGTGGCCGGCGAGCGCGTCCCGTGCGCCGTCCTGACGACCGGCCCGGACGCCGGGGTCGAGCTCGTCTCGACCGACGAGCCGCCCGCGCCCGGCGTGCACGTCGTCCCGGGTGGCGGTGCGCTCGTGCTGGCCCGCGCGCAGGAGGGCGGGGCAGGCGTGCACGCGCTGATCGACGAGATGGGGCGCCGGTTCGGGCTGCCGACCGTCGACGCGGGCGAGGACGACGTGCTCGCCCGGCTCGGCTACACCCCCGAGCAGGTGACGGTGGTCCCGCCGGCCTGGGCGGAGCTCTTCGAGACGGGCCCGGACCTGACGGTCGAGGCGGCGCTCACGCCGGTCGCGCCGTGACGTCCGGCGCCCGCCCGCGGCCCGGGTCGTCCGCGTCCCGCGCCGGGCTCGCGCTGCGCGGCGTGCTCGCGTGGGCCGTGCTGGGGGGGACGTCGCTCGCCTGGGTGGCGGACGCACCGGCTGCGACCGCGGCCGTGGAGCAGGGCTGCGGCGACGAGGCCCCGCGGTACCTCGACCAGGAGCCGCCCGCGCTCGCGCAGCTCGGGGCGCAGGAGGCCTGGCGGTTCGCGACCGGTGACGGCGTGGTGGTCGCGGTCGTCGACTCGGGGGTGGACGACCGCAACCCGCACCTGGAGGGCGCGGTCGCCGACGGCCGGGACGTCGTGACGGGTGACGGCACGGGCCGGACGGACACGTGGGGGCACGGCACCGCGGTGGCGGGCATCATCGCCGCGCGCCGGGTCGCGGACTCGGGCGTCGTGGGGCTCGCGCCGGGGGCCCGGGTCCTGCCCGTGCGGGTCTACCACGCCGAGGGCGACGACGCGGTGGAGCAGGGAGTCCAGCCGACACCCGGCCGGATCGCCGCGGGGATCACGTGGGCGGCAGCTCAGGGTGCGACGATCATCAACGTGTCCATGTCGACCGATGCGGACGACGCCGCGCTGCGCGCCGCGGTGCGGGACGCGACCGCGCGCGGCTCGCTCGTCGTCGCGAGCGCCGGCAACCGGAACACGGCCGACGACAAGGCCGACGACGCGCGCTACCCCGCGGCCTACCCCGAGGTGCTCTCGGTCGCGGCGGTCGACGCCGAGCTGCGGCCCACGGACGCGTCGATCCACGGCGAGCACGTGGACGTCGCCGCGCCGGGCGCCCAGGTCCTGACGGTCTACCCGGGCGCCGGCGACTGCTGGTACGCGACCACGGAGCCCGCGCCGAGCTGGTCCACGGCCTACGCCTCGGCGGCCGCGGCGCTCGTCGCGGAGCGCTTCCCCGACGAGACGCCGGCGCAGTGGGCGTACCGGTTGGAGGTCACGGCCGCACGGGCGACGCCCGACGCGCGCACGGACACGACGGGCTGGGGCGTGATCCGGCCGGACGTCGCGCTGCAGTTCGTCGACGACGGCACCGCCGCCGGCCCGCCGAGCCCGGTCCGCGCGCCGACGTCGACCTCGACGGTGACGGCGTCGCCGATCGTGGTCGAGGACACGGTGGACCCGATGGCGCAGGCCCGCGAGGGCGCGGTCTGGTGGGTGCTGGGCGGCACCGCGGCCGTCGCGCTCGTCGCGCTCGCGTGGCGGCTCGTCTCGCCTCGGAGGGCGCGATGACCCGGCCGCTGATCGAGCTGCGCTGGGGGAGCGCGACGTCGGCGGGTGGGCGGTCGACCAACGAGGACTCGCTGCTCGCGCAGGACGACGTGTTCGTCGTGGCGGACGGCATGGGTGGGCACGACGCGGGTGAGGTGGCGAGCGCGACCGCGGTCGAGGTGCTGCGCTCGCTCGTCGGACGCCGGCCGGGTGCCGACGAGGTGCGGGACGCACTCGTCGAGGCCAACGCCCGCATCCGCGCGCTGCCCGCGGGTCCCGGACGACGACCGGGGACGACCGTCACCGGCGTGGTGCTGAGCAGCCACGAGTCGACGCCGTGCTGGATCGTCCTGAACGTCGGGGACTCGCGCACCTACCGCATGGTGGGTGCGGTGCTCGAGCAGGTCACGCGCGACCACTCGGAGGTCGCCGAGCTCGTCGCGGACGGGCTCGTGCGGCCCGACGACGCGCCCTACCACCCGTGGCGGCACGTCGTGACGCGCGCCCTGGGCGGCGGGTCGGCGGACGTCGAGCCCGACGTGGACATCATCGCGGTGAGCCCGGGCGACCGGATGGTGGTGTGCTCCGACGGGCTGACGGACATCGTGCCGGATGCGCGCATCGAGGCGGACCTCAAGGCGGAGCCGGACCCGCAGGCCGCCGCGGACCGCCTCGTCGCGACCGCGCTGGCGGCGGGCGCGACGGACAACGTCACGGTCCTGGTGGTCGACGCGCCGGCTGTCCTTCCTGCGTCGTGACGGCGTGCGTCGTGGCGGCGCGGCGCGCGAGTGTCGCCGCGCGTGAGGTGCGTGCCGCGTCGACGCCGAGGACGACGAGCGCGAGCCAGACGAGGGCGAACCCCCACCACCGGGCCGGCGGCATGTGCTCGTGCAGGACGACGACGCCGATGACGAAGTGCAGCAGCGGCGTGAGGTACTGCAGCAGCCCGACGACGGACAGCGGCAGTCGCGCCGCGGCCGTGTTGAACAGCAGCAGCGGGACGGTGGTGACCACGCCCGTGAGGACGAGCAGGACCGCGTGCCCCGTGCCGTGCCCGACGAACGTGCCCCCGCCGCGGGCGGTGAGCCACAGCACGTACGCGAGCGCGAGGGGCGCCAGGACGAGCGTCTCGGCCGCGAACCCCGGGACCGCGCCGAGGTGCCGCCCGACGCGGCTCTTGATGAGCCCGTAGAGCCCGAACGACACCGCGAGCGTGAGCGCGACCCACGGCATGCGCCCGTACGCGAGCGCCAGGACGGCGACGGCAGCGGCCCCGCACCCGAGCGCCGCCCACTGCACGACGCGCAGGCGCTCGCGCAGCACCGCGACGGCCAGCGCGACGGTGACGAGCGGGTTGACGAAGTAGCCGAGCGACGCGTCCACCACGTGCCCGCTCTCGACCGCGAGCACGAAGACGAGCCAGTTGGTCGCGAGCAGCACCGCCGCCAGGGACAGCAGGCCGAGCGTGCGCCGGTCGCGCAGCGCACCGACGAACGCGCGTCCGCTGCGCGTCGCGCGCAGCAGCGCGAGGCACAGCAGCAGCGACCACAGCGCGCGGTGGGCGACGACTTCGTCGGCGCCCGCGGGGGCCAGCGCCGTGAAGTACAGCGGCAGCAACCCCCACAGCGCGTAGGCGCCGAGGCCGCTCGCGAGACCGCGACGGTCGAGGGCCTCGTCCGGGGCCCGCTCGGGGGCGGGGGCGTCGCGCATGCGGTGACCCTAGACGCCACTCGCGAGACGGCCCGGATCGCCCGCGCGGACCGGGCGGGTATGCCCGGATCCGCCCGATGCGCTCCCGGGCGCCCCGCGTCCCCTACGCTCTGCGCGTGGACGCGATCGACGAGCGCATCATGGAGCTCCTGCGGGCGGACGGACGGGCGGCGTACGGGCGTCTGGGGGAGCAGGTGGGGCTCTCGGCGTCGGCCGTGAACAGGCGCGTCGACCGGCTCGTCGCCGACGGCACGATCCAGGGCTTCTCGATCCGGTCGGGTCGCCCGCCCGGCGCCACGCAGATCCAGGCGTACGTGGAGATCTTCTGCTCGGGGAGCTGTTCGACGACGACGTTGCGGGAGACCCTCGAGGCGATCCCCGAGATCCGCCGGGCGGGCACGGTCTCGGGCGACGCGGACGCGATCGCGCTCGTCGTGGCGCCGACGATCGCGCAGCTCGAGTCCGCGATCGAGCGCATCCGCGAGGCCCCGGACGTCGACCGGACTGTGAGCTCGATCGTCCTCACGGACCTGTTCGACCGCTGACCGCGCGCGCCGTTCGCCGCCGCGCGGCCGGCGTCGCCCGTTCGTCGGGCGTGTCCGCATGCTGACGCGCGGGAAGGATCCGGACATGAGGTGGTCCTAAGATGACCGCCAGCACGCCCTGCCCGCCGCGAACCGTCGCAGTGAGGCGCCCTGTCGAGAGCGCGGCACGGGACGGCAGGGCCACGTCCCCGAATCGGAAGGTCCGCCCGTGAGCACCCCGACCCTGCGCGTCGCCGTCGTCGGAGCCGGTCCCGCCGGCATCTACGCCTCGGACATCCTGTCCAAGACCGACCTCGACGTGAGCATCGACCTCTTCGAGCGGCTGCCCGCACCGTTCGGCCTCGTGCGCTACGGCGTCGCGCCGGACCACCCGCGGATCAAGCAGATCATCGTCGCGCTGCACAAGGTGCTCGAGCGCGGCGACATCCGGCTGCTGGCCAACGTCGACTACGGCACCGATCTCAAGCTCGACGACCTGCGCCAGTTCTACGACGCGGTGATCTTCTCGACGGGCTCGATCCGTGACGCGGCGCTCCCGATCCCGGGCATCGACCTGGAGCACTCGTACGGCGCCGCGGACTTCGTGTCCTGGTACGACGGCCACCCGGACGTCCCGCGCACGTGGCCGCTCGAGCACCGGACCGTGGCCGTGATCGGCGCGGGCAACGTGGCGCTCGACGTCGCGCGCATCCTGTCGAAGCACGCCGAGGACCTGCTGCCGACCGACGTCCCGGCGAACGTCTACGAGATCCTGCAGGCGAACCCGATCACCGACGTGCACGTGTTCGCCCGTCGCGGTCCGGCGCAGGTGAAGTTCTCGCCGCTCGAGCTGCGCGAGCTGGGCCACGTGCCGGACGTCGACGTGGTCGTCTACCCCGAGGACTTCGAGTTCGACGACGGCTCGATGGCCGCGATCCATTCGTCGAACCAGACCAAGCAGGTCGTCAAGACCCTCACGGACTGGACGCTCAAGGAGCCCGAGGAGCTGACCGCCTCGCGCCGGATCCACCTGCACTTCCTGCACAAGCCCGCCGAGGTCCTCGGCGAGGACGGCAAGGTCGTCGCGCTGCGCACCGAGCGGACGGCGCTCAACGGCGACGGCAACGCGACCGGCACGGGTCAGTTCCACGACTGGCCGGTCGAGGCCGTCTACCGCGCGGTCGGGTACTTCGGCTCGCCGCTCGTCGACATCCCGTTCGACGACGTCGCGGGCGTCATCCCGAACCGGGAGGGTCGCGTCGTCGACGTCGACGGCGAGCCCCTGCCGGGCGTGTACGCGACCGGGTGGATCAAGCGGGGCCCGGTGGGTCTGATCGGTCACACGAAGTCCGACGCGTCCGAGACCATCCGCAACCTCACCGAGGACGCCACGACGGCCGGCGAGGCCTTCTACACGGCGACCGAGCGCGACCCGTCGGCGGTGACCGAGTTCCTCGCGTCACGCGGCGTCCCGGTGGTCGAGTGGTCCGCCTGGGAGGTGCTCGACGCGTACGAGCGCTCGCTCGGCGAGCCGCACGGGCGTGAGCGCATCAAGGTCGTGCCCCGCGAGGAGATGGTCGACATCGCCCTCGGCCGCATCGCCCAGGTCTGAGAGCCGCAGCCGGCACGACGAGAGAGCCGCACCCCCGGTCGGGCGCGGCTCTCTCGTCGTGCCGGGACGCGGCGCACGCCCGTCGTGGGCTCGCGGTCCCGCGCCGGGGCACGGGGAACGTGGTGTGATCGTGGCGCGTTCTTCGTCGTGACAGGCACCACCAGCGGAGGGACACCATGGGCTCGCGGCACCACTTCAACGGCGTCAAGACAGCGGCGCTGTTCGGCGCGATGTGGGGCGTGCTGCTGCTGATCGGGTGGGTCCTGGGTGGTGGCACACCGAAGTTCCTGTGGCTGTTCACGGTGCTGGGCGTCGTCGGCACGGCCGTGAGCTACTGGAACTCCGACAAGATCGCGATCCGCACCATGCAGGCGGTCCCGGTCACCGAGGTCGAGCAGCCCGCGATGTACCGGATCGTGCGCGAGCTCTCCACGCGCGCCGGCCAGCCCATGCCGCGCCTGTACGTGTCGCCGACGATGGCGCCCAACGCGTTCGCGACGGGGCGCAACCCGCGCAACGCCGCCGTGTGCTGCACCGCGGGGATCCTGCAGATCCTCGACGAGCGCGAGCTGCGCGGCGTGCTCGGCCACGAGCTGCAGCACGTCTACAACCGCGACATCCTCACGTCGTCGGTCGCGGCGGCCGTCGCGGGCGTCATCACGTCGCTCGCGTCGATGGCGCTGTGGTTCGGCGGGGGGGACCGCCGCGAGGGCGGCAACCCGCTCGCGGGTCTCCTTCTGCTGATCCTCGCGCCCCTGGCGGCCTCGATGATCCAGCTCGCCATCAGCCGCACGCGCGAGTTCGACGCCGACGAGGACGGTGCGACCCTGACGGGCGACCCGCTCGCCCTCGCCTCCGCGCTGCGCAAGCTCGAGCTCGGCACCGCGGCCCGCCCGCTGCCGCAGGACCAGCGCCTGGAGAACGTCTCGCACCTGATGATCGCCAACCCGTTCAAGGGCGGCGCGGGGTTCGCCCGGCTGTTCGCGACGCACCCGCCCATGTCGGACCGCATCGCGCGGCTCGAGGCCCAGGCGGGCACCCAGGGCGGCATCACCCGCTACTGACGCCTGCGCACCCGATCTCCGCGGGGTCGCCGGACGCACGCGAGCGCGGGTGACGCTGCGCGAGCGGGCTCGTGGGCCGGTGCTCGCGGCAGGTCACCCGCGCTCGCGGGGGGGG
>NZ_LFKW01000144.1:8400-9604 GCF_001040865.1 Cellulomonas sp. A375-1
CTTGAGCAGCGCGATCACGGCCTGCAGGTCGTCGCGGCTCTTGGCCGAGACGCGCAGCTCGTCGCCCTGGATCTGGGTCTTGACGGACTTGGGGCCCTCGTCGCGCACGATCTTCGCGAGCTTCTTGGCGACCTCCGACGACAGCCCCTCCTTGATCGCCGCGGACAGCCGGTACTCCTTGCCCGACGGCTTCGGCTCGCCGTCGCCCAGGTCGAGCGACTTCAGCGAGATCCCGCGCTTGATGAGCTTGGTCTGGAGCACGTCCAGGACCGCGAGCACGCGCTCCGAGGAGTTCGCGACCATGAGGATCGACTCGCCGGACCACGAGACGGAGGCGCCGACGCCCTTGAAGTCGTACCGCTGGGCGATCTCCTTCGCGGCCTGGTTCAGGGCGTTGTCGACCTCCTGACGGTCGACCTTGCTGACGACGTCGAACGACGACTCGCTCGCCATGGGCTGTCCTCCTCGTGCTCCTGGTGCGGTCCCGTGCCTGGTGCGGTGTCGGGCCTTCGGTGCCCGTACGACGACCGGGCGCGGCGTGGTGCCGGTCCGTCCGGGCCGCCGTTTTCTCGACGGGGCCCGGGTGTTGCTATCCTTCCACGGCACGCCGCGCGAGCGACGACCAGGCCCACGGGTTCTCGGTCGGTGATCGTCGGCACGCACCCCGGCGGGTTACCCGAGTGGCCAAAGGGGGCTGACTGTAAATCAGCTGGCAACGCCTACGGGGGTTCGAATCCCTCACCCGCCACGTTGCCGAAGGGGCGTCCCGAACGGGGCGCCCCTTCGTCGTCCCTGCGCCTGCTCCGCTCTTGCCCGGCGTCGGCGCCCCGCGGGGCTCGTCGACCGCGCCCCCGCGGAGCGCGCCAGTCGTGGCGCCGGGGAGGCCGCCGGCGTCGGGCTCGTGCCCAGAACCGGTCCGTGGGAAGGTGGTGCGGACGCGATTTCGCGGCGGGGCCGTTGGGTGTGTAACCTGTTCCGCGCTGCCCCGATAGCTCAGTCGGCAGAGCGTCTCCATGGTAAGGAGAAGGTCAAGGGTTCGATTCCCTTTCGGGGCTCTGTGGTGTGTCTCGGGGTGCGGCTGCGGGCGCACCCCGAGATCACCCGAGGCGGGGTAGCTCAGTTGGTGAGAGCGCACGACTCATAATCGTGAGGTCGCGGGTTCGAACCCCGCTCCCGCTACTTCCAGAACGTCTACGGCGAGAGG
>NZ_LFKW01000144.1:9704-18835 GCF_001040865.1 Cellulomonas sp. A375-1
GGCCTGGAGTGAGGCCCGGACTGCGCGCGTCCCAAGTTGCCCGCGGTGGCGTGCTTGTGCCGATATGCGGAGGGCTGGTTGGATTCGACCCGCATGGCCGCAATGGTGCGGCAGGGCTCGGAGTCGTGGCGGGCCCGAAGTCAGGGGGCGAAGTGCTTGGTGCGGCCGCGGCGCCGCGCCAACGGTGGCTTGTCTGTGGCCATTGTGCGTGGAGTGCCCCCGGACTCCGGGCATGCTCGTCGACCGCGCCCGGGAACTCTCGTACATCCAGACGACGACACAGAATGGCCTCATCGATGAGGAAGTCCCTGACCGGCGCGACCCTGGCGAGTGCGCTGATCCTCGGTGGTGCCACCACCGCGTTCGCCGGCACGCTCCCCTCCTTCTCCACGACCGGAGCTTCTTTCAGCAGCATCACGCAGAGCTTCGACCCGTGGCCGTGCACCTCGGCCTGCAAGAGCGGCAAGTGGAGCGGCTGGAACTGGGCCGGGTACCTCGGCGACACGAAGGAGGATGGGAACAGCGTCAAGATCCAGTCGAAGGTCGACGGCTACAGCTGGTCGGCGGCCACCTACTGGAAGGGTGGCGCCAATACGAGGACGTACTTGAGCTACAAGACCACGGGGGGCGCCGACCCGGCGCAGTCGGGTCAGCTCCACCTGTGCCGGGACCGCGGGTCGCTGCTCCCCGACAACTGCACGAACTCCGCGAAGGCGTACCGCTGACGGTGGGCGCGCTCCTGGTTGCCGACGACGTGGTGGTTCGCTTCGGCGCGACGCCCGCGTTGTCCGGCGCGAGCATGTCGGTCTCGTCTGGGGAGGCTGTCGCGCTCGTCGGGCCGAGTGGCGCGGGCAAGTCGACGCTCCTGCTCTGCCTCGCGGGTCTGGAGCGCCCGAGTGCGGGAGCGGTGCAGTACTCCGGGTCCGACTTAGCGGGCCTGCGCGTCGAGGACCTGGCGCAGCTGCGGCTGCGTGAGTTCGGGTTCGTCTTCCAGGGCGGGGACCTGATGGCGGAGCTGACACTCGCGGAGAACGTCGAGCTGCCCCTGCGCCTTGCCGGCGCGTCGCGGCGCGATGCGAGGGCGCGGGCGTCACGCCTGCTCGACGAGCTCGGGGTCGCCGATGCTGCCGGCCGTCGCCCGGGCGAGGTCTCAGGCGGCCAGGCGCAACGGGCAGCGGTCGCCCGCGCCGTCGCCCACGCGCCCGCGGTGGTCTTCGCGGACGAGCCGACAGGCGCGCTCGACTCCGTCAACGCACGTGCGGTGCTGGAGGTGCTGCTCGCAGCGACGCGCGCGGTCGGGGCGAGCCTCGTCATGGTCACGCACGACCGCTCGCTCGCGACGCTGACGGACCGGGTCCTCGAGGTGCACGACGGCCGGGTCGGTCCGCCGACTGGTGGGCTGCCGTCGGCGGAGCAGCTGTTCGGCGCGGCGTCGTGCTGAGCGACTCCTGGAGCCGCGACCTCGCTGTCGCGATGGTTCGCGACAGTCGCGGGCGGCGTGCACGGGTGCTGTGGGTCGGGACCGCGTCGGTGGCGCTCGCGCTCGTGGTCCTGGCGCACCTGCTCGTCGCGCTGGGTGCCATGCCGAGCCGGTGGTCGACGGTGAGCGCGCAACGGTCGTCGGACGTCGAACCGCTGTTCGTCTGGGACCAGGTCCTGTCGATCGACGACGAACGCGCGCTGAGCGTGCTCCTGCTGCACGCCGACGCGCCGCAGCGGGCACCCGTGCCGCCGGGAGTGGACCACTTCCCGAGGGCGGGCGAGGCGTACGTCTCGCCCGCCCTCGCGGCCGCGCTCGAGGCGGACCCGCGGCTCGCCGGGCGCGTCCCGGGCGCGGTCGTCGGCGTGCTGGCGCAGGATGCGCTGGTGTCGCCGGACCAGCTGCGCGCGGTCGTCGGCGTAGCGGACCCTGGCGGCCTGTACTCAGGCGTGGGCTGGGGCGCGACGGACGTCGACACGCTCGGGCTCCTCCCGGTGCGTCAGTCCCAGCTCGTGCTGACGTTGCTGTGGGGTCTGCCGGCGCTCGTGGTGCTCGCCGCGTGCGCGCAGTCGCACGCCGACCAGGTGCGGACTCACGCGGCCAGGCTCCGGCTCGTCGGCGCTTCCACGCCGCAGGTCCGTGAGCTCATCCGCGCGTACGTCGCACGCGCGTGCCTGCCAGCTGCCGCGTGCGGTGCCGCCCTTGGGACGGCGCTGGTGGTCGGTCTGGCCCGCACAGGCTTGCTGGGCCTCGCGTTCTTCCCGACGAGCGTGCCTATGACCGTCGTGCTGGCGGTCGTCGCGTTCGGGGGCACCGTGGCCGGGATCACGGCGTGGGCCGCGCTGTGGTCCCGGGCGGAGCGGAGCGCGGCGTACCAGACCGTGCGCGAGGTCGGCGGTTCACGAGCGCGCTGGGCCCCGACCGCGGCGGCGGCGGGCGCGCTGCTCCTCGTCGGGATGACGGCCGTGCGGTGGCTCACCGCCGACCAGCGGATGGCGGGTGGAGCGTCGTCGCTGGCGTTTCTCGTGGGCTCGGCGGCGCTCGTGCTCGGCACGGCGCTCGGCGTCGGGTCGTGCGTCCGTCGGTGGTCGGGCCGTCTGCAGTGGCGGCGGCTCGACGTGCTGCTGGCGTGGCGTCAGCTCGCCCACGCACCGACGCCACTCGTCGTCGCGACGTTCGCCATGACCGCCGTCGCGACCGTGCTCGCCGTGACCTTCGCGGTGCTGCAGGTCCTCGCTGGAACCACGCCGGGCGCGGCCGGTGCCGTGTGGTCGGCGTCGGTCGCGGGGTCGGCGACGCCCGACGCGCGAGCTCTCGTGGATGCCGTGGGCGCCGGGGCGGTGCTCGAGGCGGTGGGGGACGACGAGGGCGTCGTCTGGGGGACGTGCACGGCCCTGGGGGTCGTGTTCGGGGACGTGCAGGCAGCCGACGGCGCCTGCGTCGACGGCCGGACCTACGCCCCGGGTGAGCTCGTGACGGCGCCGTTCGAGGAGCCACCCTCGTTCATGGGCGGCCACGTGCAGGTGCGCACGGTGGACCCCCACACGCAGGCGCTGAGCACGCCCGCCGGCTCGGACATCTACGTCGCCGCCCCGATGGACGACCCGAGCGGCACGCACTCGGCGATCCTGCGCGCGGCGCCGACCGCGACGCTGACACTGCTCTCGGCGGACAGCTCGGTGCTGGTCGTCGTCCCGGCGACCGAGCGGCTGACGTCACGCGCAGCGCTCGCGGGCGGGATCCTGAGCCTGGTCGCCGTCCTGCTCGCAGTCACGCTGTCGCCTGCCGCGGCGGCCAGCGAGCGGCGATTGCGGCGCCTGGGCGCAGGTCCGACGACCTTGCGCCGTCTGGCGGGCAGCCGCGCGGCGCTCACGATGCTCGTCGCGGGGGTAGCCGGGAGCGTGGTGGCACTGCTCGTCGAGCAGGCGTACCTCGCGCTGGGCAGCCTCTACGTGGTCGACGGCGCGACCGCTGCGGGGCTTGTCGTCGTCGTCGCGGCGACCACGGCGGTGGCAGCGCTTGCGGGCCGGGTGCCCACGCCGCGGCGCGGGGCGGCTGCCATCGGGCGGGGCTCTCCCGACGAGGCGTGAGTGTGGGAGGGTCGGCTCGTTGCGCTATCCTTGTCGACGGTCTGTGCGCGGAGCGCGTCGACGGCGTGGCCGACGGTCACGGTGTGCGTGCTCACCGTGCTGCGGCTCCGGCTCGACGCCGCGACCCCGCAGCGCACGTGCAGCAGCAGGGCGCACGTCAGACCGCCCATGACCCACCGGGCACCGCGAGGTGACCGAATAGATCGCATGCGCCGCACGGCGCGAGAGGTGGCAAGACCATGGCCAGCAAGAGCTCGGACGTCCGTCCGAAGATCACGCTCGCTTGCACCGAGTGCAAGGAGCGCAACTACATCACGAAGAAGAACCGTCGGAACGACCCCGACCGTCTCGAGATGAAGAAGTTCTGCCCGCGTGAGAACCGCCACACGCTGCACCGCGAGACCCGCTGACCCTGGCGATGCCGGTCGACACCGGGTACGCCGGGCGCGAGTACGCACCGAACGCCGTCTTCGAGGTCGGTCGTGAGCACCTGCGGTCCTTCGCGGCCGCGGTAGGGGCACAGCACCCCGCTCACACCGACACGGAGGCGGCGCTCGCTTTGGGGTACCCCGACGTGATCGCGCCGCCGACCTTCGCGGTCGTCGTCGCGCAGCGCGCCGAGGCGCAGTTGTTCGAGGACCCCGCCGCCGGGATCGACTTCTCGCGCGTCGTGCACGCCGACGAGCGCTTCACGCACCACCGCCCGATCCACGCGGGTGACCGCCTCGTCACGGTGCTGCACGTCGACTCGATCGTCGAGCGCGCGGGGCTGGCGATGATCACGACGCGCGCCGAGATCTCGGCGGAGGACGGCGAGGCCGTCGCGACCGTCGTCTCGACGCTGGCGGTCCGTCCGGAGGAGTCATGATGGCGCCGCAGCTCGCCGAGCTCGAGGTCGGCCAGGAGGTCGCGCGGGCGCAGGTCGTCGTCGACCGTGCCCGGCTCGTCCGGTACGCCGCCGCCTCGGGCGACTTCAACCCGATCCACTGGAACGAGCGCGTCGCGCGCTCGGTCGGGCTGCCCGACGTCATCGCGCACGGCATGTGGACGATGGGCGCCGCCGTCGGGCCGGTCGCGGAGTGGGCGGGTGACCCCGGGCGCGTCGTCGACTACCAGGTGCGCTTCACGCGTCCGATCCCCGTGCCGGACCCGGGTGACGCGACCATCGATGTGGTCGCGACCGTCGGCGCGCTGGACGAGGCCGCGGGCACCGCGCGCATCGACCTCGCGGTGACGCTCGACGGGCAGCGTGTCCTGGGCAAGGCCCAGGCCGTCGTCCGCCTCGGCTGACACCAGACGTCTGCACCGGCCCCTGGCCGTCCGGCGCCGGTGACGAGCGGGGCGACAGGCCCGTTCAGCGCGGTGCGGGGCCCGTCGTCGTGCCCTGCTGCAGGGCGACCGGGAGCACGACCGGCTCGGGCATGTCGCCCGCGAGCAGGCTCGCGACCGCGCGCCCGACCGTCGCGCCCTTCTCGGCGAGCGGCTGCGCGACGGACGTGAGGACGTCGGGTGCGAGCCACGGCAGGTCGAGCCCGTCGAACCCGGCGACGGACACGTCCTCGGGCACGCGCAGCCCGAGCTCGCGCGCGGCCAGGACCACGCCGGAGGCCAGCAGGTCGGACTGGCACACGACCGCCGTCGGGCGGTCGGGCCGGGACAGGATCGCGAAGCCGGCGGTCTTGCCGTGCTCGACGAGCGAGGCCGGCGTCTCGTAGACGGCGACCGGCGTGATGCCCGCGTCGAGCACGCCGTCGAGCCGCCGACGCGTGACCTGCCAGACGACCTCGTGCCAGCGCTCGGGCGCGACGAAGCCGTCGCCCCGGTGCCGGTCGAACGCGAGCGTGACGCACCCGAACGACTCGTGGCCGAGTGACTGCAGGTGGCGCACGAGCTCGGTCATGCCGCGGCGGTCGTCGAGGCCGACGGTCGCGACGTCGGCCTCGGGGACGCCCTCGACGACGACGGTCGGGACGCCCCGGCGCCGCAGTGCGTCCAGCACGGGGTCGTGCGCGCCCGAACCCCACAGGAGCACGGCCACGTCCATGCCCGCGGAGAGCACGAGCGGGTCGACGGGCGGCTCGGCGGGGTCGCTGGGGCCGGGGATGAGCAGGACGCCGAGGCCCATCTCGCCGAGCGTGCCGACGAGGCCGTCGAGGACCTGGATCGCGACCGGGTCACGGAACGAGCGGCGCAGCGCGTCGCCGACGACGACGCCGACGATGCCCGAGCGGCCGCTGCGGAGCTGGCGGCCGAGCGGGTTGGGGCCGAGGTAGCCGAGGTCAGCGGCCGCCGAGAGCACGCGCTCGCGGGTCGCCGAGGCGATCGGGCCCGCGCCGGAGAACGCGAGCGAGGCCGTCGAGACCGAGACTCCGGCCGCGGCGGCGACGTTGGCGAGGGTCGGGCGCTGGGACGACAGCGGGCACCTCCGGGCTGGCGACTCGGGCACGTGCCGACGGCCGCGGACGATCGTCGGGAGCGGTTCCGACGAGGCCTCGGCGGGTGCCGGACCGCGTCGGTTGACGCAGCGGTCAGCGTACCCGCAGAATGGTCGGCGATCCTCAAATCGATTCGACCACGTCTCCAGCGCTGGCCTCGAATCGATTCGACACCGTTCGGACTCGATCCGACAGAGCCCCGGGCTCGGTCCGACGAAGCACCGACGCGGCCGGATCCGCACCCTGACCCACACGCACCCGAGACCCGGCCCGGAGCAGCACCGTGACCCAGCGCGCCCGCGACGACCACGCCCTCGTCGCCCGCACCCTTGCCGACGACCCCCGGTCCGGTGTGGTCGTCGCGCGCGCACGCCTGCTGCTGCTCGGCCTGTTCGGCCTGCAGGGCATCGTCTTCTCGAGCTGGCTGGCCCGGCTGCCCGCCGTCCGCGACGCGCTCGACCTGACCCCCTCGGCACTCGGGGGCGTGCTGCTGGTCGGTTCGGTGGGCGCGCTCCTGACGGTCACCGTCGCGGGGATCGTCGTGCAGCGATGGGGGAGCCGCGCCGCAGTGGTGGCCTCGACCGCCGCGCTCGCGCTCGCGTACGTGCTCATGGGTGTCGGCCCTGCGCTCGGGTCGGTGTGGCTGCTGTGCGTCGGAGTGTTCCTCAACGGCGTCTCGATCGCGCTCGGCAACGTCCCGCTCAACGTCGAGTCCGCGCGCATCGAACGCGCGATGTCCCGCACGGTGATCCCGCAGTTCCACGCCGCGTACTCGATCGGCGCCGTCGTGGGCTCGGGCCTCGGCGCGCTCGCGTCCCGCTCGGGCGTCTCGCCGGCCGTGCACTTCGGCGCCGTCGCCGTGGTGGCCGTCGTGTGGCGGCTCGCGTCGCTGCGCGGCGTCGTGCTGCCGCCCGGACCGTCCGACGCTCGCGTGCTGACGGTCGAGGTCACGGCCGCCGACGCGCGCACCGATCGCCGCACGCGTCGGGCCGCGGGACGACGCCGTGTCGGCAGCGCGCTCGACGCCTGGCGCGAGCCCCGCACGCTGCTCATCGGCGTCGTCGTCATGGCCGCCGCGTTCTCCGAGGGCTCGGCCAACGACTGGCTCTCGATCGCCGTGGTCGACGGCTTCGGGCGGACCGAGGCCGTCGGCGGCGTGGTGCTCGCGCTGTACGTCGCGGCGATGACCGTGGTGCGCCTGGTCGGCACCAGGCTGATCGACCGGTACGGGCGCGTGCTCGTGCTGCGCGTCTCGGGCGTCGTCTCGATCCTGGGCCTGCTGCTCTTCGGCCTCGCGCCGTCGTTCGAGCTCGCGTCGCTGGGCGTCGTCGCATGGGGCTTCGGTGCCGCGCTCGCGGTGCCGATCGGCATCGCCGCGGCCTCCGACGACCCCGTGCGCGCCGCCGGGCGCGTCGCGGTCATCTCGTCGTTCTCGTCCGTGGCCTCGATCGCCGCCCCGCCGCTGCTCGGCCTGGCCGCGCAGTCGATGGGGGCGCGGCACGCGCTCATGCTGATCGCGGTGACCATGGTCGCGAGCGTGTGCTTCGCGCACCGCACCGAGCGTGAGGTCCCCGCCGGCACGACACCGGTCACGGGGCCGTCGCCCGACGAGCACCTGATCCTCGCGACCGCCGCACCCGTGGCCGCGGTCGACCTCAGCACCGACGACGAGAGGGTTCGCGTACCGTGAGCAGCACTTCGGCCGATGACGTCAGGGAGGGCGGCGTGCGCCTGCGGACCCCGCACGACCCGGTGCGTGCCGCGTCGTTCGCGGTCTTCGCGGTCTTCTTCCTCAGCGGCTTCAACTTCGCGAGCTGGGCGTCGCGTCTGCCCGCCGTCCGCGACGGGCTCGAGCTCTCGGCGGGCCGCATGGGCCTGCTGCTGCTCGTCGGGTCCGTCGGTTCGCTCGTCGCGCTGCCGCTGTCGGGGACGATCATCGAGCACCTCGGCGCGCGTCGGACCGTGCTGTACTCCGCGTTCCTCAACGCGGGCGGCCTGACGCTCGCGGCGGTCGGCGTCGCGGCAGGGTCGATCGCGCTCACCGCCCTCGGTCTCGTGGTGTACGGCGTCGGCACGGGTGTGTGGGACGCCGCCATGAACGTCGAGGGCGCGGTCGTCGAGCAGCGGCTCGGCAAGACCGTGATGCCGCGGTACCACGCCGGCTTCTCGCTGGGCACGGTTGCGGCCGCCGGTGTCGCTGCGGTGGCGGCGTGGCTGCACGTGCCGGTGGTCGTGCACCTGCCTGTGGTCCTCGTGCTGTCGAGCGTCGCGGTGGTGCTGTCGGTGCGCCTGTTCCTCGCCGAGCCCGTCGTCGCGACGAGCGAGGTCGCCGACGCGCTCGAGGCGCCGTCCGGGGCGGGCCGGGCCCGCCGCGCGCTCGCGGCCTGGTTCGAGCCGCGCACGCTCCTGATCGGCCTCGTGGTGCTGGCCGCCGCGCTGACCGAGGGTTCGGCGAACGACTGGGTGAGCCTCGCGGTCGTCGACGGCTTCGAGACTCCGCACGCCGTGGGTGCCGTGGCGCTGGGCGTCTTCCTCGCGGCGATGACGACGATGCGCTGGTTCGGCACCGCGCTGCTCGACCGCTACGGGCGCGTGTTCGTCCTGCGCCTGTGCGCGGTGCTCTCGCTCGTCGGGCTCGCGCTGTTCGGCCTGGCGCCGACGATGTGGCTCGCGCTGGTCGGCATCGTCGCCTGGGGCGCGGGCGCCGCGCTCGGGTTCCCCGTCGGGATGAGCGCCGCGGCCGACGACCCGCTGCGCGCCGCCGCACGCGTGAGCGTCGTGTCGACCATCGGCTACTCGGCGTTCCTCGCGGGTCCGCCGCTGCTCGGCCTCCTCGCGCAGCACGTCGGCTACCGGCACGCGCTGCTGGTGATCCTCGTGCCCGTCGCGCTGGGCATCTTCGTCGCGGGTGCGGCAGCGCCGCTGCGTCGGCACGAGCCGCACGTGGCCGACGAGGCGCCTGCGCCCGTCGACCGCCCGTAGCCTGGACGCATGACCGTCGGCACCACACCCCGCCTCGCTGACCTCACGACGCTCGGCGTCGGCGGACCTGTCGGCCGCTACGTCGAGACGACGACCGAGGCCGAGCTCGTCGACGCGGTGCGCACCGCCGACGAGGCGGGGGGG
>NZ_LFKW01000144.1:18896-27069 GCF_001040865.1 Cellulomonas sp. A375-1
GTCGCCGACGCGGGGTTCGACGGCGTCGTCGTGCGCGACGTACGGACCGGCATCGACGTGCCCGACCACTCGGCGTGCGCGGGCGTGACGTACACGGTGCCCGCGGGGACGCCGTGGGACGACGTCGTCGCCGAGGCGACGAGCCACCGCCTGTACGGGATCGAGGCGCTCTCGGGCATCCCGGGCTCGACCGGCGCGACGCCCGTGCAGAACGTGGGCGCGTACGGGCAGGAGGTCGCGCAGACGATCGCGACCGTGCGGGTGTGGGACCGTGAGCGGGCTCGCGTGCGCACGCTCCCGGTCGTCGACCTGCGGTTCGGGTACCGCACGTCTCTGCTCAAGCGCTCCCTGCTCGCGGCGGAGGACCCGCGCCGCGACCCGCGCGACCCCGCCGACGAGCGGGCCCCCTGGGGGCCGACGCCGCGCTACGTGGTGCTCGACGTGACGTTCCAGCTGCGCCAGGGGACGCTGTCCGCGCCGATCGCGTACGGCGAGCTCGCCCGCGCCCTCGGGGTCGAGGTCGGAGAGCGCGCACCGCTGCTCGACGTGCGTGCCGCCGTGCTGGAGCTGCGCGGCCGCAAGGGGATGGTCCTCGACCCGGCGGACGCGGACACGCGCAGCGCGGGCTCGTTCTTCACCAACCCGATCCTCGCGTCGGCCGCGGCGGCGGCGCTGCCCGCGGAGGCACCCCGGTTCCCGGCCGGCGACGGCCTGGTCAAGACGAGCGCCGCGTGGCTCATCGAGCACGCCGGGTTCGCGCGCGGTCACGGGCTGCCGGGTGCGGCGGCGCTGTCGACCAAGCACACGCTCGCGCTCACCAACCGCGGCGGGGCGACGAGCCAGGACGTGCTCACGCTGGCGCGCGAGGTGCGCGACGGCGTCCGCACCGCGTTCGGCGTGACGCTGGAGGCCGAGCCCGTCCTCGTCGGGCTGACGCTCTAGCTAGCGCGCCGGGCTCGCCAGCCAGTCGTCGACGCCCGCGAGCAGCCGCGCGCGGACGCCGTCGCTCGCGCGGCTCGCGGTGATCGACGAGCGCGCGAGGGCCGCGAGCGCGTCGTCGTCGAACCCGTGCACGTCCCGCGCCGCCTCGTACTGGGCGAGCAGCCTGGCGCGGAAGAGGAGCGGGTCGTCGGCGCCGAGCGCGACCTGCGCGCCGGCCGCGACGAGCGTCCGCAGGGGCACGGACGCCGGGTCCGGGTACACGCCCAGCGACACGTTGGACGCCGGGCACACCTCGAGCGCGACGCCCGACGCCACGATCTCGTCCAGCAGCCGCGGGTCCTCGCCCGTGCGCACGCCGTGCCCGAGCCGGTCGGGGTGCAGGTGCGTGACCACGTCCTGCACGTGCGCCGGGCCCAGCAGCTCACCGCCGTGCGGGACCGACGCGAGCCCGGCGCGTCGGGCGATCGCGAACGCCGGCGCGAACTCGGCGGTCTCGCCGCGACGCTCGTCGTTCGACAGGCCGAACCCGATGACCTCGCCCGGGCCGTCACCCGCGTACCGCGCGGCGAGCCGCGCGAGCGTGCGCGCCTCGAGGGGGTGCCGCATGCGCGACGCGGCGACGACGACCCCCACGTCCACGCCCGAGCGCGCGCTCGCGGCGCGTGCCTCGTCGAGCACGATCTCCAGGGCCGGCGTGATCCCGCCGACGAACGGCGCGTACGACGTCGGGTCGACCTGGATCTCGAGCCGGCCCGAGCCCTCGGCGGCGTCGTCGGCGGCGGCCTCGGCGATGATCCGACGCATGTCCGCCTCGCCGCGCACGCACGCGCGGGCCGCGTCGTAGAGGCGCTGGAACCGGAACCAGCCGCGCTCGTCGGCCGGGACGTGCAGCGGGTCCGCGTCGAGCAGGACCGCGGGCAGCCGGATGCCGTGCTGCGCGGCGAGCTCACCGAGCGTGCTCACCCGCATCGACCCCGTGAAGTGCAGGTGCAGGTGCGCCTTGGGGAGCAGGGCCAGGTCGCGCACGGCGGTCAGTCTGCCAGGTGAAATCTCGTCCACCTGGGGAAGACCCGCACGCGGGCCCCTCCGCGGTCCCTACGATGTGCGGGCCGTCGCCTCCTGGCGTCGCGCGACGACCTCTGGGGGTTCCATGGACCACGACCCGTCTGCCGCGCTTCTCGACGACCCGTCGACGTCCGCCGCGCAGCTCGCTCGCCTCGCCGCCGAGCGGCCCGACCTGCGTGCGCGCATCGCCGCGCACCCGGCGGCCTACCCCGAGCTCCTGGGGTGGCTCGCCGCGCAGGGCGACCCCGTCGTGGCGGCCGCGGTGGCCGCGCGTACGGCCGCTGCTCCGGGCGCCCCCGCACCGGCGCCTGCGCCGGCTCCCGCGCCGGCCCCGGCGCCCCAGCAGTACGTGACCGACCCCGGCTACGCGCCGGGCGGGTACCCGCAGCCCGGCCAGGCGCAGCCGGGACAGACCCCGGCGGGGTACACGCCCGCCGGGCACGTCCCGACCGGGTACGCCCAGCCGGGGTACGCCCAGCCGGGGTACGCCCAGCCCGGTGCTGCCCAGCCCGGTGTGGCCTGGGGCCAGGACAGCGCGCTCGACGCCGAGGGCAACCCGCTGACCGGCGAGTTCGCGCCCGTGGGTGAGCAGCCGCGCCGCCGCCGCACGGGGTTGTGGGTCGGCGCGGGCGTCGCCGCGGTCGTCGTCATCGGGGCCGGCGGGTACGCGGCCTGGGCGACCGTCCTGAGCAAGCTCGGCGGGGCGTCGTCGCCCGACGCCGCGGTGAGCCAGCTGCTGCAGGGTGCGGCCGACAAGGACGGCGTCGCGGTCTACGGCGTCCTCGCGCCGTCCGAGGTGAAGTCCTTCGGCGACGCGATGGACAGCCTCGGGGACCTGCGCGGCGACGAGCAGTACCTCGACCCCGAGAAGGTCGCCGACGCGCTCGACGCGCTGCAGGTCGAGCTCAAGGGGCTCGACCTCGTCGTCGAGGAGGTCGACGAGGGGCTCGCGAAGGTGCGCATCGCCGAGGGCACGCTGACGGTCGACGGCGAGGCGGAGGAGCTCACCGACCTCATGCTGGACGCGTTCGCGCCGGTGTTCGAGGCCGCCGGGCAGGCGCCGTCCGACGAGGACCGCGCCGAGGCCGTCGACGAGCTCGAGGCCGCGCTGCCGTGGTCGGTCAGCGCCGACGAGCTCACGTGGGACACCGAGGCCGGCGAGGAGCAGCCGTTCCTCATGGCGGTCGAGGAGGGCGGCGACTGGTACGTCAGCCCCCTGATGACGATCGGCGAGTACGTGACCGTCGCGCAGGGCGGTCAGCGCGGCGCCATGCCGTCGGACGACGACAAGGGCTTCTCGTCGTCGCAGGACGCGGGCACGGCGTTCGTCGAGGCGCTGCCGGCCCTCGCGACGGGAGACCTGGACGCGCTCACGCAGGCGCTGTCGGTCGGTGAGCGCCGGTTCGTCTCGGTGTACGTGTCGCAGTGGGTCGGCGAGACCGGCTCGGACGACTCGGGCGTCTCGGTGGGCAGCGCGACGTTCACGTCCAAGGACCTCGGCTCGGGCCGGGCGCTGCTGCTGCCCGAGAAGATCAGCATCACGTCCGACGGTGAGGAGGCCACGCTCGAGGGCACGTGCCTCACGGCACCGAGCGGCGGCGAGCCCCGGAAGGCGTGCCTGGAGGACTCGGCCCCCGGCCTGGTCGAGCTCGGTCTCGACGAGTGGGGCCTGATCGCGGTCAAGGAGGACGGCGGCTGGCGCGTGTCGGTGCTGGCGACCCTCGCGCACCTGGCGGAGACGATCGGCGAGAACGGCGCGCGTCTGCAGGCCGAGGGCAAGTTCGAGGACCCCGAGTGGGTCGAGAAGAACTTCGGCGGTGCGGTGCCCGGCCTGCCCGGCCTCGGTGGACTGGGCGGGCTGGGCGGCCTCGGCGAGCTGGGCGGGCTCGACACGTCCGGCGACTGGTCCGGCGGTGCGGGTGACGACTGGCTCGACGACAGCGGCGACCTCGACCTCGGCGACGGCACGGACGGCACGGCCGACGACCCGGCCGACGACGACGCGCTCGACGACTGGGACGACGGCGCGTGGGCCGTGCAGTCCGACCTGTTCTCGCTCGGCATCGAGGTGTCGATGTACTACATCGACCCGAAGGGCGACCTCACGCCCAACGCGCTGAGCATCAAGGACGGCACCTACGTCTTCACGACCCCTGACGGCTCGCGTGAGGTCAGCGAGGTGAGCGAAGGCGTCAGCGCCGTGCGGTTCGTACCTGGCTCGAACGACGGCTCCGACTTCTGCGTCGAGCTGCAGAGCGCCGACGGGCCGTGGTCGTACACGCCGCAGGGCAGCGCGACCGAGGGCGGCTGCGAAGGCTGATCGACTGACGGCGCCCGCCGTCCGGCCGACCGCGGTCCCGAGGGACGCGGTCAGCCGGACGGCAGGATGCCGCGCGCCATCGCGACCGTGACGGCGCGCGTGCGGTCGTCGACGCCGAGCTTGGCGAAGATCCGCAGGAGGTGCGTCTTGACCGTGGCCTCGGCGATGAACAGCTCCTGGCCGATCGCGGCGTTCGACAGCCCCCGCGCGACCGCCGCGAGCACCTGGGTCTCCCGTGCAGTGAGCCGCTCGTCGCCGCCGCGCAGCTGCTCCACCAGGCGCCGCGCGACCGACGGCGACAGCGCGGCCTCGCCGCGGGCGGCGGCGCGCACGCCCGCGACGAGCTCGGCGCGCGGGGTGTCCTTGAGCAGGTAGCCGGTCGCGCCCGCCTCGACGGCCCGCAGGATGTCGGCGTCGGTCTCGTACGTCGTCAGGACGAGCACGCGCGTGCTCGGCAGCTCGGCGACCAGCCGCGCGGTGGCGCCCGCGCCGTCGAGCCGCGGCATCCGCAGGTCCATGAGGACCAGGTCGGGTTGCAGCGCGTGCGCGAGGGCGACCGCCTCCTCGCCGTCGGACGCCTCGCCGACGACCTCGACGTCGGGCTCGACCCCCAGCAGCCCGGCGAGCCCCGAGCGCACGACGGGGTGGTCGTCCGCGATCACGACACGGATGGTCATGCGTGCGTCTCCGTCCTGGCGTCCTGGTGCGGCACGGGCAGGCGCATCGTGACGCGCGTCCCGGCCCCGGGCGTGCCGTCGATCCGGAAGTCGCCGCCGACCACGCGGGCGCGTTCGCGCATGCCGCGCAGCCCGGTGCCCTCGACGTCGTCCTCGCGCACGCCACGGCCGTCGTCGACGACCTCGAGCTCGACGCTCGCACGAGCGTCGCCGCCCGCGTCGGTGCTCGCGCCGGGCGTGCCGGCCGACGCATGGTGCAGGGCGAGCCGGACGTGCCGCGCGTCGGCATGCCGACGCACGTTCGCGAGCGACTCCTGCGCGGCGCGCAGCAGCGCGACCGCGACGTCCTGCGGGACCTCGACGTCGTGGGCGTCGACCGTGACCTCGAGCCCCGTCTGCGTGTGCAGCTGGTCGCCGAGCCGGCGCAGCGCGGCAGCCAGGCCGTCGTCGAGCGCGGGCGGGGAGAAGGCCGCGACGAGTGCGCGAGCCTCGGCCAGGTTGTCGCGTGCGACCGCTTCGATCTGCGCGAGCCGCTCGCGAGCCTGCTCGGCCCGGCCCGCATCGAGCTCGGCCGACGACGTCTGCGCGAGCATGACCACGCTCGTGAACCCTTGGGCGAGCGTGTCGTGGATCTCCTGCGCGAGCCGCGCCCGCTCGGCGTGCACGCCCTCGGCGTGGTGGCTCGCGGCGAGCGCGGCCTGCGTGGCGCGCAGGTCCTCGAGCAGCTCGGCGCGGACCTCGCTCTGCTCGGAGACGTGCGTGATCCACAGGCCGAGCGCGATGGAGAACAGCAGCCCCACCGTGGCCTGACCGACGATCTGCGGCAGGTCGGCGGGGGTGGCCTCGACCTGCAGCGCGGTCGCGCCGATGATCCCCAGCGTCAGCGCGACGGTCCACGCGAGCCCCTGCCACCGGGAGAGCGCGAAGAACCAGATGTGGGAGTACGCGATGAACAGCAGGACGATGCCCATCTGGACGGCCGCGGTCTCGTACGTCGTGACCAGCACGAGGACCCCGAGATAGGACTGCGTCAGGCGGGCGTCGGCCAGGCGGGCGCCGCGTCGTCCGAGGAGCTGGTAGGCGACGACGAGCACGACGAAGCCGGCGAGCGAGGCGAGCGCAGCGCCCGCCGACTCGGCCGTCGGCACGGCGAACGCGGCGCTGATCGCCACCAGGATCCAGAACGCGAGGTCCCACGCGCGCATCGACCCGCGCCAGAACTCCGCCCGGCCGCCGACCGCGTTGTCCGTGCTCACGTCGGACAAGCCTGCCAGGTCGGAGCCCACGCGATGCTGCACGTCAGCCGTCGTCCCGTCGGCGCCACCGGAACCACCGAGCGCCCAGGACGAGCCCGACGACCAGCCACGCGAGCAGGACGGCCGCGATCGCGCCGTGCTGCCACGTCCCGCTCACCTCGAGCGCAGCAGCCTCGTCGGGCAGGAACACCGAGCGCATTCCCTGGGCCATCCACTTGAGGGGGAAGACCGACGCGACCTGCTGCATCCACGACGGGAGCTGGTCGAACTGGAAGAACACGCCCGAGATGAACTGCAGCACCAGGACGATCGGCGTGACGACCGCGCTCGCAGACCGTCCGCTGCGCGGCACCGACGAGAACGCGACGCCGCACACGGCGCCCGTCGCGGTGCCGAGCAGCAGCACCCACGCGAACGTGGCCCACGCGGCCGAGCTGTCGGGCATGGGCACGTCGAACGCGAGCGCCGCCACGAGCAGCAGGATCGTCACCTGCAGCACGCAGCTGACGAGCACCTGCCCGATCTTGCCGACGAAGTACGACGCCGCGGGCAGGGGAGTGGCGCGCAGCCGCTTGAGCCCGCCCTCGTCGCGCTCCACGGCGATCGCGATCGCGAGGTTCTGGAAGCTCGAGAGCATGACGCCCGTGGCGATCATGCCCGGCAGGAAGTACTGCGCGAACGGTACCGAGGAGTCGCCGAAGTCGATCGAGTTCCCGTCCTGCCCGAACACCGTCGCGAAGATCGCGAGCATGATCACCGGGTAGGCGAAGATGAAGATCACCGCGTCGCGCTCGCGGAAGAAGCCGCGCACCTCGTAGCGGGTGCGGGCGAGGCCCAGACGCAGCGTGCCGGGCAGCGGGCCGGTCGCGCTCACGCGCTGCTGCGCGGGAGTCGTCGTGCTCATCGTGCGTCCTCCGTCGTCTCCGTCGCGGCGTCCTGATCCGCGTCCCCGCTCGTGCGCCCGATCAGGGCCAGGTACACGTCCTCGAGCGTGGGGCGCAGCACCTGCAGCGCGGGCACCTCGCCGTACGTCTGAGCGAGCCGCTGGACCACGGCGGTCGGGGTGTCGGTGCGCTCTTCGTGCGGACCGTCGGCGGCGGTCCAGCGCACGAGCGCCTGACGTGCGGTGCGGCCGCCCAGGTCCGCGGGCGCACCCTGCGCGACGACCTTGCCCTCGTTCACGACGACGACGCGGTCGGCCAGGTGCTCGGCCTCCTCGAGGTAGTGCGTGGTGAGCAGGATCGTCGTGCCGTCGTCCCGCAGCCGTGCGATGAGGTCCCAGAACGAGCGACGGGCCTGCGGGTCGAACCCGGTGGTCGGCTCGTCGAGGAACACCAGCTCGGGCCGCCCGACGATGCCGAGCGCGACGTCCAGGCGGCGACGCTGACCGCCGGAGAGCTGACGCGACCGCGTCCCCACCTTCTCGCGCAGCCCGACGGCGTCGATGACCTCGTCCGCGTCACGCGCGTCGGGGTAGTACTGCGCGAAGTGGTGGACGAGCTCCCCGACCGTCGCCTCGGCGAGGTCGTTGGTGGTCTGCAGCACGACTCCGAGGCGGGACCGCCAGGCGCGACCGGCCGTGGCAGGGTCCTCGCCGAGGACGCGCACGTCGCCGGCGTCGCGGTGCCGGAAGCCCTCGAGGATCTCGACGGTCGTCGTCTTGCCGGCCCCGTTGGGGCCGAGGACGGCGAGGATCTCGCCTTGCTCCACGACGAGGTCGAGACCGTCGACCGCCTTCTTGTGGCCGTAGGCCTTGCGCAGCGCGCTGACCTCGACGGCTGGTGCTGATGTCATGCCTCAAGCCTGGCCCTGCGGCGGCCCCCGGGAAAGCACCGGAGGACCGGAGTCGGTGTCCACCGATCGGTGGACACCGACGTGCGACCACCCGGCGCGATCCGGGCGCCCGCGGCCCG
>NZ_LFKW01000144.1:27122-31510 GCF_001040865.1 Cellulomonas sp. A375-1
TCAGCTCGCCTCGGCCAGCAGCTTCTGGATCCGCGAGACGCCCTCGACGAGGTCCTCGTCGCCGAGCGCGTACGACAGGCGCAGGAAGCCGGACGGCCCGAACGCCTCGCCGGGCACCACGGCGACCTCGACCTGCTCGAGGATGAGCGCGGCGAGCTCGGCCGACGTGGTGGGCGTGACGCCGCGGATCGTGCGACCCAGCAGCCCCTCGACGGACGGGTAGGCGTAGAACGCGCCCTGCGGCGCGGGCACGACGACCCCGTTGATGGCCGAGAGCATCTCGACCATGGTGCGGCGGCGACGGTCGAACGCGCTGCGCATCGCCTCGACGGCCGTGAGGTCACCGGTGAGCGCGGCGATCGCGGCGCGCTGCGAGACGTTGGCGACGTTGGACGTCAGGTGGCTCTGGAAGTTGGTCGCGGCCTTGATGACGTCCGCCGGGCCGATCATCCAGCCGACGCGCCACCCGGTCATCGCGTAGGTCTTGGCAACGCCGTTGAGCACGATGGACGTGTCCACGAGCTCGGGCACGACGCGCTGGATCGGCGTGAACACCGCGTCGTCGTACGTGAGGTGCTCGTAGATCTCGTCGGTGACGACCCAGATCCCGTGCTCGAGCGCCCAGCGGCCGATCTCCTCGGTCTGCTCGGGCGAGTACACCGCGCCCGTGGGGTTCGAGGGCGAGCAGAACAGCAGCACCTTGGTGCGCTCGGTCCGCGCGGCCTCGAGCTGCTCGACCGTCACCAGGTAGCCCTGGTCGACGCCGGCGAACACCTCGACCGGCACGCCGCCTGCGAGACGGACGGCCTCGGGGTAGGTGGTCCAGTACGGGGCGGGGAGCAGCACCTCGTCGCCCGGGTCGACGATCGAGGCGAACGCCTGGAAGACGGCCTGCTTGCCGCCGTTCGTGACCAGCACGTCCTGCGGCCGCACCTCGTAGCCCGAGTCGCGCAGCGTCTTGGCCGCGATGGCCTCGCGCAGCGCCGGCAGGCCCGCGGCGGGCGTGTAGCGGTGGTTGGCCGGGTCCCGCACCGCGGCGACGGCGGCCTCGACGATCGCCTCCGGCGTCGGGAAGTCCGGCTCGCCGGCGCCGAACCCGATCACGGGACGCCCGGCGGCCTTGAGGGCCTTGGCCTTGGCATCGACCGCGAGCGTCGCCGACTCGGCGATCGCCGCGAGGCGGCGGGAGACACGGGGACGGGGCGGGGACGTCTGCTGGCTCACCCGGCCATAGTGGCAGAGGTCACGCAGGCGGGGCGCGGGCATTCCGGCCCGCGGATGGTCGTGCGCCGCCCGGACGCGCGCCCGTCCGGAACGTCCCGAGCGCCCGGTCCGGGAGCCTCGGACGTCCCGGCACGGGCGTGGTTCGACCCGGGGCCCGCCGTCACGTATGGTTGTCCACCGGCGGTTGACGTACGCCAAGATGACCTGTGCCCGCAGCGCTTCGCAGCGTTGCACCGCTCCTGGTCGTCGAGGTCACGTCGTCGCCGTAGGGCAGTGGCGCAATTGGCAGCGCAGCGGTCTCCAAAACCGCAGGTTGCAGGTTCGAGTCCTGTCTGCCCTGCGCAGTTCCATGTCCGCAGCACGCATGCGGCGGGCACATCCACCGAGTACCGACGAGACGCAGAGGCCACGACGTGAGCGAAACCGCAGCCTCCGCGGCGCCTGACGCCGAGGGTTCGGCGCGGGCGTCCGCGACGAAGAGCAAGCCCGGCGAGCGCCGAGGCCTGTTCGCGCGCATCGCGCTGTTCGTGCGCCAGGTGATCGCCGAGCTCAAGAAGGTCGTCCGCCCGACGCGGCAGGACCTCATCACCTACACGTCGGTCGTCCTGGTGTTCGTCGCCGTGGTCATGGCGTTCGTGACCCTGATCGACCTCGGTATCGGCCGGCTCACGTTCTGGGTCTTCGGAGGTTGAACCTCCGCGGCCCTCGTGGCCGCCCGGCTCGGGTCGAGCCGCATCTCCGTTCTTGAAGAAAGCAGGTTCGTACGTGTCGCACGAGTCGTCTGAGCCCACCCCGGCCGACGTCGAGCTCGAGGACGCAGTGGAGTCGGTCGAGGCCGTCGAGTCGTCGCAGTCCGACGAGCCCGCTGCCGAGATCGAGTCCGACGAGGCTGCCACCGAGTCCGACGAGACCTCCGCCGACGCGGCCGGCTCCGCCGAGGAGCCTGAGTCCGACGAGCTCGCATCCGACGAGGAGTCGGACGACGAGGTCGACGTCGACGAGGACCCGGTCGCGGCGTTCAAGGCGCGCCTGCGCAGCCTGCCGGGCGACTGGTTCGTCATCCACTCATACGCGGGTTACGAGAACCGCGTGAAGGCGAACCTCGAGAACCGCACGCAGAGCCTCAACATGGAGGACTTCATCTACCAGGTGGAGGTCCCCATGGAGGAGGTCGTCGAGATCAAGAACGCGCAGCGCAAGGTCGTGCGCCGCGTCCGGATCCCCGGCTACGTCCTCGTCCGCATGGACCTGACCGACGAGTCGTGGGGTGCCGTGCGGCACACGCCCGGCGTCACGGGCTTCGTCGGCCACACGCACCAGCCCGTTCCGCTCACGCTCGACGAGGTCTTCTCGATGCTGGCCCCGACGCTCGAGGTCAAGGCGCCCACGGCGCCCGCCGCCGCGGCGAAGGCCGCGAGCCGCATCCAGGTCGACTTCACGGTCGGCGAGTCGGTCACCGTCACGGACGGTCCGTTCGACACGCTCCCCGCGACGATCTCGGAGATCAACGCGGAGAACCAGAAGCTCAAGGTGCTCGTCTCGATCTTCGGCCGGGAGACCCCGGTCGAGCTCTCGTTCAGCCAGGTCGCCAAGCTCTGACCGGTCACGGTCGGATGCTCGCCGCCTGAGCGGACGAGGACGGTCCCTGCCCACCGGCGGGGACCACTGCAACCGGGTCATCGCCCACGGCGTCGGCCCACGACGAAGGAAGGGAGGGCACCATGCCCCCCAAGAAGAAGGTCACCGGCCTCATCAAGCTCCAGATCAACGCCGGTGCGGCCACCCCCGCCCCGCCGATCGGCCCCGCGCTCGGTCAGCACGGCGTGAACATCATGGAGTTCTGCAAGGCGTACAACGCGGCGACCGAGTCGCAGCGCGGCAACGTCATCCCCGTCGAGATCACGGTGTACGAGGACCGCTCGTTCACCTTCATCACGAAGACGCCGCCGGCCGCCGAGCTCATCAAGAAGGCCGCGGGCGTGCCGAAGGGTTCCCCGACGCCGCACACGGTCAAGGTCGCGAGCCTCACCAAGGAGCAGGTGCGCGAGATCGCCACCACCAAGCTCGAGGACCTCAACGCGAACGACCTGGCCGCGGCCGAGAAGATCATCGCCGGCACCGCCCGGTCGATGGGTATCACGGTCGCCGACTGATCGTCGGTACCGCACCACCAGTGGCAGGGCCCGCGTGCGGCCCGTCTGACCACGACTGCTGAACAAGGAGAACAAGCAGATGCCGAAGCACAGCAAGGCCTACCGCGCCGCGGTCGAGAAGATCGAGGCCGGCAAGGTCTACAGCCCCCTGGCCGCCGTCCGCCTCGCGCAGGCGACGTCGACCACCAAGTACGACGCGACCGTCGAGGTGGTCTTCCGCCTCGGGATCGACCCGCGCAAGGCGGACCAGATGGTCCGTGGCACGGTCAACCTGCCGCACGGCACGGGCAAGACCGCGCGCGTCATCGTCTTCGCGACGGGTGAGCGTGCCGAGCAGGCGCGTGCCGCCGGTGCCGACGAGGTCGGTGGCGACGAGCTGATCGAGAAGGTGGCCGCCGGCTACACCGACTTCGACTCGGCCGTGGCGACCCCGGACCTCATGGGCAAGGTCGGCCGACTGGGCAAGGTCCTGGGTCCGCGTGGCCTCATGCCGAACCCGAAGACGGGCACCGTGACGATGGACGTGGCCAAGGCCGTGTCCGACATCAAGGGCGGCAAGATCGAGTTCCGTGCCGACCGGCACGCGAACCTGCACTTCATCATCGGCAAGACGTCGTTCTCCGACGTCGCGCTGGTCGAGAACTACGCCGCGGCGCTCGACGAGATCCTGCGTCTCAAGCCGTCCGCGTCGAAGGGCCGCTACATCTCGAAGGCGACCATCTCGACCACGAACGGTCCTGGCATCCTGCTCGACCAGAACAAGACCCGTGCGCTCACGTCCGAGGACGAGGACTGAGCTCTCGCGCTGACGTCGGCCGGCCGCGTCCCTGACCAGGGCGGCCCGACGATCGCGTAGTCACCATCACGACGAAGGCCCGACCCCGCGAGGGGCCGGGCCTTCGTCGTTCCCGGCGCGGGCCGGGACGTCCCGGTCGTCGCCCCACCCGCAGCGTGGGGCGACGACCCGGCGACGCTCAGTCCTCGGCGCGCTCCGCCCGCTGTCCGGCCGCG
>NZ_LFKW01000145.1:0-2005 GCF_001040865.1 Cellulomonas sp. A375-1
TCGGCGTGGGCGAGCTGGTCGGCGGCAGGGGAGTGGGCGTCGCGCTCGAGATCGGGGTCGCGTGCGGCGTCCTCGCGGTGGTGAGCGTCGTGGTCGCCCGGCTCGTGCGCGGCCGTGCGGCGCAGCGCAGCAGCCAGCGCGTGCGCGACGAGGGCCGGGCCGCGATCGAGGAGGTCGCGAGACGCGACCTCGTCCAGCCCGCCGCCGAGGTCGTGGCCGAGCACCGGCGCGTGCGCGGCCTGCTCGAGGCCGCGCGCGGCTGACCGCGACCCGACCCCAGCCCCGACCGTCGTCGCCCTCGTCCCCAGACCCGGACGCCGCCACCCCGCTCGCCGCCCTCCGGCCGCGAGGCTGCGGGCACGCGCTCCGAACTCACGGGGCCACCGCGCAGGGAGGCAGCATGAGCAACGGGACCCTCGACCTCACGGTCACGGGGTGGGTGGGCAGCGAGGTCACGACGCTGCCCGCACAGGACGGGCGGGCGGCGTACACGACGTTCCGTCTCGGCAGCACGCGTCGCTGGTGGAACCGGCAGACGGGGCAGTGGCAGGACTCGCAGACCGAGTGGTTCCAGGTCAAGGCGTGGCGTGCGCTCGCGGTCAACGCTGGGCTCTCGCTGCGCAAGGGCGTGCCGGTCGTGGTGCAGGGGCGGCTCTCCACACGCGAGTGGCAGGACCAGGGCGGCGCGCTGCGCACGTCGCTGGTCCTCGAGGCCACCGCGATCGGCATCGACCTCAGCTTCGGGACGGTCGGCCCGTTCCAGCGGACCCTGTCCGGCGTCGCCACGCAGTCGCCCGACGAGGTGCGCGACGAGCGCCCGGTCGACCTCTCGCGTCTCGCCGAGGTGGCCGACGGGACCGCGCGTGACGAGCGGCTCGTCGACGAGAGCGACGTGCTCCGGTTCGAGGACCGTGACGACCTGACGGGTGACTCTGCGGCTGACCCGGCCGTGGGCGACGCCGAGCTCGTCGCAGGAGGGCTCGGCGGTCGGTGAGCGTCTAGGCTGGGGCACCGCGACCCGACGACGACCGGCCCGCACGTCCGCGACGTGCGCGGTCGGCGTCGACGGGTGATCGCCGATCGCGCCCCGAGGGCGCGATCCCCAGAACCCGAGCATCGAGGCGGAGAACCGAGCCAGTGGCTGAGTTCATCTACAGCATGTACAAGGCGCGCAAGGCGCACGGAGACAAGGTCATCCTCGACGACGTCTCCCTCAACTTCCTGCCCGGCGCCAAGATCGGCGTCGTCGGGCCGAACGGCGCGGGCAAGTCCACGATCCTGAAGATCATGGCCGGGCTGGACCAGCCGTCGAACGGCGAGGCCCGCCTGAGCCCCGGGTACACGGTCGGCATCCTGCAGCAGGAGCCGCCGCTCAACGACGACAAGACGGTCCTCGGCAACGTCGAGGAGGGCGTGGCCGAGATCAAGGGCAAGCTCGACCGCTACAACGAGATCTCCGCACTCATGGCCGAGCCGGACGCCGACTTCGACGCCCTGCTGGCCGAGATGGGGCAGCTCCAGGAGGCGATCGACGCCGCCGACGCGTGGGACCTCGACGCCCAGCTCGAGCAGGCCATGGACGCGCTGCGCTGCCCGCCCGCGGACGCCGACGTCAAGATCCTCTCGGGCGGTGAGCGGCGCCGCGTCGCGCTGTGCAAGCTCCTGCTCGAGAAGCCGGACCTCCTGCTGCTCGACGAGCCCACCAACCACCTGGACGCCGAGTCCGTGCAGTGGCTCGAGCAGCACCTGAAGTCGTACGCGGGCGCCATCCTGGCCGTCACGCACGACCGGTACTTCCTCGACAACATCGCCGAGTGGATCTGCGAGGTCGACCGCGGTCGCCTCTACCCGTACGAGGGCAACTACTCGACCTACCTGGAGAAGAAGCAGGAGCGCCTGCAGGTCCAGGGCAAGAAGGACGCCAAGCTCGCCAAGCGCCTCAAGGAGGAGCTGGAGTGGGTGCGGTCGAACGCCAAGGGCCGCCAGACGAAGTCCAAGTCCCGCC
>NZ_LFKW01000145.1:2078-4017 GCF_001040865.1 Cellulomonas sp. A375-1
GCACGCGCAAGCTCGACTTCGAGGAGATCCAGATCCCGCCGGGCCCGCGCCTGGGCAGCCTCGTCCTCGAGGCGACCAAGCTGGAGAAGGGCTTCGACGGGCGCACGCTCATCGACGGTCTGAGCTTCACGCTGCCGCGCAACGGCATCGTCGGCGTGATCGGCCCGAACGGAGTCGGCAAGACGACGCTGTTCAAGACGATCGTGGGGCTCGAGCCGCTCGACGGCGGCGAGCTCAAGATCGGCGAGACCGTCTCGATCTCGTACGTCGACCAGTCGCGTGGCGGCATCGACCCCAAGAAGACGCTGTGGGAAGTCGTGTCCGACGGGCTCGACTTCCTCAAGGTGGGCAACGTCGAGATCCCGTCGCGCGCCTACGTCGCGTCGTTCGGGTTCAAGGGGCCGGACCAGCAGAAGCCCGCGGGCGTCCTGTCGGGTGGTGAGCGCAACCGTCTCAACCTCGCGCTCACGCTCAAGCAGGGCGGCAACCTGCTGCTGCTCGACGAGCCGACCAACGACCTCGACGTCGAGACCCTCGGGTCGCTCGAGAACGCGCTGCTCGAGTTCCCCGGCTGCGCCGTGGTGGTCTCCCACGACCGGTGGTTCCTCGACCGGGTCGCGACGCACATCCTCGCCTACGAGGGCACCGAGGAGGACCCGGCGAACTGGTACTGGTTCGAGGGCAACTTCGCGTCCTACGAGGAGAACAAGATCTCGCGCCTCGGCGCGGATGCGGCGCGTCCGCACCGCGTGACGTACCGCAAGCTGCGTCGCGACTGACGCGCGCGGGCACACGCCCCACGAGCACATCAGGTGCCCCGGTCCGCTCCTCGGGCCGGGGCACCCGTGCTCGGGCAGACTGGCCACGTGCCAGAACCCGAGGTCGCGGGCCCGTCCGGCGCCTCTGACGACGTCACCGGCGCTGCGCTCGTCGACGCGCTCGAGCGGCTGCGCAGCCGCCTCGTGGCGCTCGAGCTCCCGCTGGACGCCCCGGGCGTCGAGCAGGCGAGGGCCGACCGGGCCGCGGCGATCGACCAGCTCGACGACTACCTGCTGCCGCGGCTGCGCGCGCACAGCGCCCCGCTGCTCGTCGTCGTCGGCGGCTCGACCGGCGCCGGGAAGTCGACGCTCGTGAACTCGCTGCTCGGCGAGCAGGTGTCCGCGCCGGGCGTGCTGCGGCCCACGACGCGCGCGCCGGTCCTGGTGCACCACCCGCTCGACGAGCGGTGGTTCTCGACCGATCGCGTCCTGCCCGGGCTGCCGCGCGTGGCGGCGTCCCGGTCGTCGTCGGGCACGGTCCGGCCCGAGGTCGGTCGGCCGGACGCCGCCGACGACGACGGTGCCGCCCACGGCCGCGCGCTGCGCCTCGTCGCGTCCGACGCGCTGCCGCCGGGCCTCGCGCTGCTCGACGCACCCGACGTCGACTCGGTCGAGGTCGCCAACCGCGTGCTCGCGAGCCAGCTCCTCGACGCGGCCGACCTGTGGCTCTTCGTGACGACCGCGGCCCGCTACGCCGACGCGGTGCCGTGGGAGCTCCTGCACCGGGCCGTGCAGCGCCACGCGCAGGTCGCGCTCGTGGTCGACCGCGTGGACCCCGGAGCGCGCGCCGCGAGCGACGACCTGCGCCGCATGATGCAGGAGAACGGGCTCGAGCGGGCCCCGCTGTTCGTCGTCGGCGAGGCAGCGCTCGTCGACGGGCTGCTGCCCCCGGAGGCGGTCGCGGAGGTCGCGACGTGGCTGACCGCGCTGGGCGCGGACGCTCCCGCCCGCGAGGCCGTCGCGCGCGCGACCCGCGACGGCGTCGTGGACGACCTTGCCGGGCGCGCGCAGAGCATCGCGGCCGCGGGCGATGCGCAGGTCGCGGCCGACACCCGGCTGCGCGGCGCCGTCGCCGGCGCGTACGGGGACGCGGCGGCGACGGTCCGCGAGGCGACGTCCGA
>NZ_LFKW01000146.1:0-436 GCF_001040865.1 Cellulomonas sp. A375-1
CGCGACGGGCGAGCAGCTCTCGGGCCTGACGGTGGACCATTACGCCGAGATCGGCATGGCCGGCGTCAAGCAGGTCGTCGACGCCGTCGGCGGTGTGCGTCTGTGCTACGACCACGACGTCGACGACCGCGACTCGAAGCTCAAGTGGAAGTCCGGCTGCCACACGGTGGGCGGCACGCGGGCCCTGCAGTTCGCGCGGATGCGCAAGTCCGACCCGCTGGGCGACATCGGCCGCGCCGAGCGCCAGCGCCAGCTCGTCAAGGCGGTCCTCGCCAACGTCGACCCGCGCCAGCTCGCACTGCACCCGAGTCGACAGGTCGCCCTCGTGGACGCCGCGACCGCGACGCTCACGGTCGACGAGTCGAGCGACATCATCGACCTGGGCCGGCTCGCGCTCGCCTTCCGCGCCGCCAACAGCGACGCAGGGATCACGGGG
>NZ_LFKW01000146.1:503-27325 GCF_001040865.1 Cellulomonas sp. A375-1
GAGCATGGACTACCGTCCGGGCGGCGTCGGGTCGACGGTCCTGCTGGACCCCGACGAGACGCCGACGTTCTTCCGTCAGATCCGCGACGGCAAGCTCGAGCCGGGCAAGGTCGGCGGGGTCTAGCTAGAGCTCGAGCTGTCCCAGCAGCCGTAGCTCGTCCGGCCTGACGCCCTCGCGCAGCGCGGCGACGGACACCGGCACCACCGAGCGCACTCCGTACGCCGTGACGATCGACAACGTCCGGTCGGCCAGGTAGTCGCCGTAGGAGTCCTGCGGGTTCACCCGCGCGTACATCGCGCGCGGCATGACGGTCTCCACGGCGTACGAGCGCGAGCGGAACGGGCCGAGCTGACCCGAGTCCACCAGGAACAGCGGCCGGAAGCGGCCGGTCGTGAGCTGGACGCGCTCGATCGCGTCGGCGACCACCTCGGTGTCGCCCGGCTCGAGACCGAGCGCGACGACGAGCACGATCGGCCAGCGCCGCCCCTGGTGCGGCAGCAGCATGTGCCCGCCGCGGATGTCGACGCGCGGCTTGCCGTGCAGGTGGCGCGCCCCGCCGGCCTCGATGCCGAGCAGGGCGCGGCCGGCCTCCTTGACGCGCGGCGCGCGCCTGCCGACGGCGACGACGAGGCGCCGCGTCGCGGGAAACGCGAGCAGGCGGCGGGCGGCGCGCTGGGCGCGGCGACCGGCGCTCATCGCTCGACCCCGATCAGGCGCTCGACGTGCCGGACGGCCTCGCCCGCACCGTTGGCCGGGTAGGCCGCGAGCGCCTTCGCGGAGGCCGCCGCGGACCACACGGGGTCGGTGACCCGGCGCAGCGCGTCTGCGGCGGACTGCGCGGTCACCTCGGCGACCGCGACGCTCCAGCCCTGCGCGTCGGCGTAGGTCGCGCGCGCCCCCTGGTCGTCGGTCGTCGTCGCGAGGTTCGGCACGACGACGGACGGCACACCGGCCATGAGCACCTCGTGGAAGCTGTTGTAGCCCGCCGCGACGACCGCGGCGTCGAACGCGCGCAGGTAGCGGGCGAGCGGGTAGACGGACAGCGGCTTCACGTGCTCGCGCATGGGCTCGCCGCGCCGCTGGATCGGCGGCTTGGTCGCGTAGGTCACCCAGCCGCCGGGCAGTGCCGCGGCGGCGTCCGCGAACAGGTCGAGGTCGGACGTGATGTCGTTGATGTTGCCGGCACCCAGGCTCAGCAGCAGCGCCGGCGCGTCGGGGTCCATGCCGAGCTCGGCGCGGGCCGTGGCCCGGTCGAGCAGGTCGTCCGCGTCGAGCAGGGTGATCGGGCCGACGTGCGTGCTGTCGCCACGGCCGACGAGCGGCCCGCGGTCGGCCGCCGCGGCCACCTCGCCGGGCTCGAGGACGAGGTCGAAGATCTCGCCGCGGGCGAGGAACTTGGTCGTCGTGCCCTCGCGCCACATGCCGCGACGCGACCAGACGAACGCGATGTCCGGGAACGCGGCGCGCGTGGACACCATGCCGACGTACGGCATGGTGCCGTCGAACACGACCGCACGCGGCCGGTACCGCCGCAGCACCTCGGCGAACCGCACCGGGAAGAGCTCGTTCCACTCCTCGACCGTGCAGCCCAGGTCCCCCCGCGACGGGCAGTACTCCCAGGGGTGCCCGTACTGCTCGACCACGCCGACCGCCTGCGAGAGCGAGAAGAACATCGGCTCGATCCGCTTGTCGGCGCGGTTCGCCATGGCCAGCAGGCGGGTGAGGTGACCCATCCCGGCGCCGTTGCTGCTGACGAACATGACACGTTCGCGGCCGACGGGGCGCTGCCGCGACACCACCGTGCGGGGCTCGCCCGAGGGCGGCCCGATGAGCGCGGCGAGGCGCGCGGCGTGCGACTCGTGGCCGTGCGTCGAGCGGACGAACTGCTGGCCCCGCGCGGACTGCGCGAGGTAGGCGTCCGGGTCGGCCGCAAGGCGCGCCACGAGTCCCTGCACGCCCTCGGGAGCGGTGTAGAGCGCCGCGTCGCCGAACACGGAGCGGAAGTGCTCCGGCAGGATCGCCACGGCACCGCTCGCGAGCGCCTCCATGATCGTGCGGCCGTACGCCTCGACGAGGTCGCTGCGGTGGAAGTAGACGAAGAAGTCGAGCCCGGCGACGAAGTCGCGCGGGTCGCGCGCACCGAACTCCTCGACGGACCAGGACGCGGGGACGTGGCCGATCACGTCGGCCACCGCGTCGGCGCCGCCGAGCACGCGCACACGGACCGAGCCGTCGTCGGGGTAGGCGGCGAGCAGGTCGGCGGCGCGCTCGGGCCACTTGGCGGCCGACGAGCGCGAGTGCCGGCCGATGACCGGGACGGTGCCGGGGGCGACGCCCGTGCGGGGCACCACCCACTCGTCGACGTCGAGCAGGTTGAGCCAGTCGGTGTCGGCGAGGTCGATCTGGTCGCGCACCGCCTCGAGCCCGGGCCGCACGGCAGGGCCGATCGGGTACCAGGTGGGCCGCACGCCGAGCCAGTCGGTCACGGCCCGGTCCGTGACAGCCACGTCGTAGTGCTGGACCCGCGCCGCGTCGACGCGCACGTGGTTGGCCAGCACGAGGGCACGGTCCGCGGTCACCGGCAGGTTCGCGGGCACGGCGTCGAACACGGTCGCGTTGCGCAGCACCGCGAGCGTCGCGTGCACGGGCGTCCCGGCGACGACGAGGTCGGCGAGGCCGTCGTCGAGGCATCGGCGCAGGCGCGGCTCGATGCCCAGACCCCGGTTGGCCAGGCTGCTCGGCACGTGCAGGAGAGCGGTGCGGTAACCCGCCGCGGCCTGCGCGCGCAGCTCCTCGGCCATGCTGGCCGTGGTGCCGCCGGGCAGGCGCAGGTCGGACGCCAGAAGGACGTCGTAGTGCTGGGCTGTGCTCACGACGTCCTCTCGTCGGGTCGAGGTCGCCGACGCGGCGCCCTCCGTGTGCCCGCTGATTGTACGGTGGGCTGGCCTGCGCAGATTTGCCGCCCACGGGGCTGGGTACGGACAATCGCTGCGTACCCGCCCATCCGAGGAGGACCTCCTGTGACGCTGCCATCCGGCGACGGGACAGCGCCCGTCGAGCTCTCGAGCACCGGGGCGACGATGACCGGCGACCTGTACCTGCGGACGCCGCCGACGAAGCACGCGGGAGGCCAGAGCACGCGGTCGAGCAGGCTCGTGCTGGAGTCGTACACGCGCTCCAACACCGCGAACAACCGCTCGGGCGACGTCATGGAGCTGCGCTGGCGGCACCCCGCCGCGAAGGCGTTCATCGGCTGGTGGGACTACACCGACCCGGACAACCCCGTCATGAAGGCGTGGATGGGCGCGCACGACGAGGCGAACGACGGCGGCCGGCCGCACCGCCACTTCTCCATCGAGGTGGCCAACGCCGCGGGGCTCATGAAGACGCGGCTCGCGATCCCGTACGGCGAGGACCACGTCAACATCGCGACGTCGAGCGCCGACTTCACGGTGCATCGCGGCACGCTGCGCGTGGCGCGTTCGCGCCTCGAGTTCGCGGTCGACCGGGCCGGGGCGCCCGCGGACCAGCGTTGGTCCGTCGAGATGACCAACGCGCCGACGAACGACCTCGTCGTCTCGGCGCACGCCGACGAGACGGGCGAGCCCCGCCGGGTGCTGCGGATCAGCCGCCGCACGGCCGAGGTGCGGTTCGAGGGCGACGCGCGCTTCGCGGCGGGCCGCGGTCCGGGGCTCAAGGACAAGGTGTCCGGTGACCTGCATCGGCTGTCCGTCGTGCGCGGCAAGCTCAGGCTGGAGAAGATCTAGTGGACGTCGACGCCAACGTGGTGATCACCCACCTCACGCAGAAGCTCGCCCAGCAGGAGGTCGAGCTCGCGATGCTGCGGGCCGCGCTCGACGAGGCGCTCGACCGGGCCGAGGCGGCCGAGGCGCGCCTCGCCGAGCAGGGACCGCACGCGTGACGGTCCCGACCCACCCGCCCGACGAGGACGTCTACCCCCGGGACTTCACGCTCCTGGACTCCCTCGACCAGCTCGCGCCGGGCTCGCGCGCCGTCGAGGCCCACGCGCTGCGCACGCGCTCGCGCTCGATGCGCGCCGTCCTGGCGCACCGCGCGACGCGCGGCCAGCTCCGCTACGAGGACCTGGTGCGCCGCCTGCGCACCGCCCCGGGCGCGCTGCCCGACGACCTCAGCCCCGGCGGCCTCGTCGCGCTCGCGCGCGTGCTCGCGCTGCAGACCGGCGAGCCGTACGACATGGAGACCGCGCGCCTGCTGTTCGCCCAGGTCCCCGCGGGCCGCCTCAAGCCCGCCGACCGGCTCTTCTACGCCCGCCTCCTCGAGACGCTCGGCGACGCCGCGGCCGCGTCCGAGCAGCTCGCCCTGATCCCGGCGAGCACCCCCGGACGCCAGTACCTCGCGCTCGACCTCGCCAACCCCTTCACCGGCGGCGTGCACGCGGACGCCGCGAGGTGGCAGGCGGGCTGGGCTGAGCTGTTCACGCGCTACGGGCTCGAGGTCCCGGTCGTCGGGCCGGGCGACGACGAGCCGCTCGACCGCCTGGTGGTCGACGCTCCCCCGGCGATCACCGACGGCCCCCTCGTCACGATCACCGTCACCACCTGGCGCCCGGGCCCCAAGCTGCTGGGGGCGCTGCGCTCACTGGCCGACCAGTCCTGGCGCAACCTCGAGATCCTCGTGGTCGACGACTGCTCGGGCCCGGAGTACGAGGACGTGCTCGTGCGGGCCGAGTCGCTCGACCCGCGCATCCGGGTGCTGCGGCAGCCGGTCAACGGCGGCACGTACCTCGCGCGCAACGCCGCGCTCGCGGTCGCGAACGGCGAGCTCGTGACCGGGAACGACGACGACGACTGGTCCCACCCGCGGCGCATCGAGCACCAGGTCCGCGCGTTCCTCGACGACCCGACGGTCACGGCGACACGCGTCCTGGCGTACATGGTCACCGCCGACCTCGAGATCGACCGCATCGGCCAGCCCGTCTCGGGCCGCCATGCGGCCACGTACATGGCGCGTCGGGACACCCTGCGGCGCTGCGGCGGGGTCGTCCAGGCGCGCAAGGGGGCTGACACCGAGCTGATGCGACGGGTCGAGGCGTTCACCGGGCAGCCGGTGCGCGACATCAACGTGCCCCTGGCGCTGTACCGGCTCGACATCGCCTCGCTCTCGCGCGGCGAGTTCGGGCCGGGCTGGCACCACCCCGCGCGCGCGGCGTTCTGGGCGTCCGCGGCCCGCGCCCACGAGGTCATGGTGCGCGACGGTCTCGACCCCGCCGAGGCCGGCCGGGCCGTCGTCGTGCCCCGTCGGTACGAGCCCGTCAGGATCCGTCCCGACCGCTACGACGTCGCGATCGCCGCGGACTGGCGCGCCAGCGACGCCGAGCGTCACCCCGTGCTCGACGAGGTCGACGCGTTGCTCGGCGCCGGCCTGCGCGTGGGGCTCGTGCACCTGCCGGACAACCGCTACCCCGTGCGACGGCGCCTCGAGATGCACCCGACGGTGCAGGACCTCATCAACGCGCGCACCGTGGATCGTCTGCTGCTGGACGAGGACGACGTCGAGGTCGGCACGCTCGTCGTCGCCGAGGCGGGGCTCCTGCAGCTCCCGCCCGCCGAGACCTCGCTGATGACCGTGCACCGCGTCCTCGTGCTGGCGGACCAGGAGCCCGTCGACCCGGCGCACCACGTGGCGGCCTACTCGGTGCGCGACTGCACGCGCAACGCCGAGCGCATCGTCGGCCGCACGCCCGTGTGGGTGCCGCGCGACGCGCTCGTGCGTTCCTCGCTCGAGGCGCAGTCGTGGCCCGGCCTGCAGCTCGCGCCGCACGACGTCCCGATGCTCGCCGACCCGACGCGCTTCGCGGTCCCGCGTGCGCTGCCGCGCTCGTCGACCCCGGTCGTCGGTCAGCGAGCCGACGACCGTCGGGACTGGCCAGCGGAGGACGACGAGGTCCGGCGGCTCTACCCCGCGGACGGCTGGATCGACGTGCGCCTGCTCGGCTCGCCCCAGCGCGTGCGCGCCATGCTCGGGCGACGCTCCGTGCCGCCCGGGTGGCTCGTCTACGTGCGCGACGAGCTGTCCGCCCGCGAGTACCTCGGTCAGCTCGAGTTCTTCGTCGACCAGTCGGGGCCGCTGACGCGCATGCGCACGACCCACGCCGCCGCGCTCGCGTCGGGGGCGGTGCTCGTCGTGCCGGAGGTCTACCGGCCGGTCTACGGCGACGCGGCGGGGTACGCCGCGCCGCTCGAGGTCACCGACGTGGTGCGCGGCCTGCACGCCGACCCGCAGGCGTGGCTGCTGCAGTCCCGACGCGGTCAGGCGTTCGCGCGCGAACGGTTCTCGGTCGAGTCGTTCCTCGCGGCGCTGCGGCCGCTGCTCGACTCGAGCGTGGTGGCCGGGACGGTCGGTCAGCCGGCCTGACGCGTCGCGTCGCGGATCTCTGCGACCTCGGCCAGCAGCTCGGCGCGCTCGTCGGCCGAGCGCAGCCGCTCGGACTCGAGCGCGGCGACCACCCGGCGCTCGATCGCCTCGAGCCGGTGCACGAGGTTGTTCCCGGTGCGCTCCACACCGTCGGAGTCGAGGCTCTCGTCGTCGAGGAAGGCGCCCAGGCGCCCGGCGATCGCGTGCTGACGCTCCGCGGCCAGGCGCTGCATGTGCTGAGAGTCACGCGTGCGGTGCCACACGTCGACGGCGACGACCGCCACGAGCGTGACCAGCAGCGCGACCAGGGCGAGCGCCGCCTCCTCCTGCCCGACGAGGGCGAGCACGGCCGCGACGACCCCGAGCACCCCGGCCGCCGCGATGGGAAGGAGGGCCTTGACTCGTGCTCGCACCGTACTGTTCCTCTCGTCATGGGACGCGGCCCGCCGCAGGTCCGGCCGCCCGCGTCGAGGCTACCCGCCCGCGGGGCACCGGCCCGCGCCACGTAGAATGCCGCGGTCACCCGAACGAGGAGCTGCATGACCGCCACGTCGACCGCCCACGTCGAGCCCCTGACCCCGCAGGGGTCCGAGGTGACGCCGGGCAAGCACCGCTCGACCGCGTTCCGGCCCGACATCGAGGGTCTGCGCGCCGTGGCGATCGGCCTGGTCCTGATCTACCACGCAGGCGTGGACTGGGTCCCCGGCGGCTTCGTCGGCGTCGACGTGTTCTTCGTGATCTCCGGGTTCCTCATCACCTCGCTCCTGGTGCGCGAGATCGAGCGCACCGGCAAGGTCGCCCTCGCCCAGTTCTACGCGCGCCGCGCCAGGCGCCTGCTGCCCGCCGCGGCGCTCGTGCTCGTCGCGGCCGCGGTCCTGACCTGGTGGCTCCTGCCCCTCACCCAGCGACGCGTGTTCGGGCTCGACATCGTCTCGGCCGCGTTCTACGTCGTGAACTGGCGCCTGGCCGACAGGTCCGTCGACTACCTGGCCGAGGACGTCGCCGCCTCTCCCGTGCAGCACTTCTGGTCGCTCGCGGTCGAGGAGCAGTTCTACATCGTCTGGCCGCTGCTGATCATCGTCGGCCTGCTCGTGGCCCGCCGGTTCCGCCTCCCGCTGCGCCCCACGCTCGGCGTCGCGCTCGGGCTCGTCGTCGTGCCCACCCTCGGCTGGTCGATCCACCAGACCGCCACCTCGCCCACGACCGCGTTCTTCGTGACGACCACGCGCCTGTGGGAGCTCGGGATCGGCGCGGCCGTCGCGGTCGCCTCGTTGTGGTGGAAGACGCTGTCCCGCCGCGTCGCGGCCGCGCTCGGGGTGCTCGGCGCGCTCGGGCTGGCCTACTCCGGCTTCCTGATCGACGCAGGCGACCCGTGGCCGGGTTCGCTCGCGCTCGTCCCGGTGCTGTCCACGGCGGCCTTGATCGTGGCGGGCGTGAGCGCCGCCGACACGGGCGTGAGCCGTGTGCTCGCCTGGCGCCCGTTCGTCTGGGTCGGCGGGATCTCCTACTCGCTGTACCTGTGGCACTGGCTGTTCGTCGTCGGCGGCACCGCCTACTACGGCGAGCTCGGCGCCAAGCGCGGGCTCGTGCTCGTCGCGCTGTCGTTCATCCCCGCGTGGCTCTCGCACCGGTTCGTCGAGAACCCCGTGCGCTTCTCCCCCCGCCTGACGCGCTCCAACGGGCTGTCCTTGTCACTGGGCGGGAACCTGTCGCTCGCCGCCGCGATCGCCGGCCTGGTGCTCTGCCTTCCGCTCGTGACCACGAACCCGGGCCCGAGCGCGAGCACGGACCCGACGAAGCCGTTCGGCGCGGCCGCGATCCTCGCGGACCCCGCAGGCGCCAAGGAGTTGTGGAAGGTCGACACCGCCACCTCGATCACCCCCAGCCCCGACCAGGCCACCGCCGACGTCCCGGACGCCTACGACAAGGGCTGCCAGGTCTCGCAGGACTCGAGCACGCCCGTCGAGTGCGTCTACGGGGACGAGAACGGCACCGAGACCGTCGCCCTCGTCGGCGACTCCAAGGCGCTGCAGTGGATCACCGCGCTCGACGCCATCGGCAAGGACCGCGGCTGGCGGATCATCACGCACACGAAGTCGGCGTGCGCGTTCACCGCGGCCGACGTCCTCAAGGACGGCAAGCCGTACGACGCGTGCAACGAGTGGAACGACGCGGTGACCTCGATCCTGCTCGAGGAGAAGCCCTCGCTCGTCGTCACCTCCCAGAACGCCTCCAAGGCCGCGCCCGCCGGTTCGGGCAGCAGCTCGGGCACGTCGGACGGGATGCTGTCCGGGCTCGAGGAGCGCTGGACGCAGCTGCAGGACGCCGGCATCACGGTGGCCGCGCTGACGAACAACGCCTCGCCCGGCGACGAGGTCTACGAATGCGTCGCGCAGCACGCGGACCAGCTCTCGACCTGCGCGTTCGAGGCCGCCTACCCGACCGGCAAGGTCCAGCGGGCCGCCGCGGAGTCCGTCGGCGCGGCCGTGCTCGACCTCGCGGACGTGATCTGCCCGGGCGGGATGTGCCCGGCCGTGATCGGTGACGTCCTGGTCTACCGGCAGGGCTCGCACCTGACCCAGACCTACGTCTCGACCCTGACGGGGACGCTCGACGCGCGGCTCGTCGAGGCGGTCGCGGCGACGCCCGCCGCCGCGCTGGTCGCCGGCTGAAGGAACCGGGGACCAGGCTCATGGCAGTAGATTCGCCACGTCCCGGAACTGCTCCGGGGCGATCGTTGCAGGGGGACGTCGTGAGCGAGGCCGGGTTCGACCGAGCAATCCTCGAGGACTACGCCGTGATCGCCCGTCGCCGCGGGCCGGCGGCGCTGGCCCGGACCGCGATGCGCACGCGGTCGCGCGCGCTGCGCGAGCTGCTGGCCTACGTCGCGAGCGATGGCGAGCTGGACTACCGCGCGCTCGCCGACGGGCAGGAGCCCTCGGACTGGCGCTACATCTGGCTCGGTGCGCTGGCGAGGACCGTCGCGCTGCAAGAGCTCGACGACGACGACGCGACGGTGGCCGTCGCGCTGCTGCGGCGCACGCTGAAGAAGGCGCCGCGCGAGCGCAAGCCCGCCTACGTCGACCTGCTCGCCGCCCTCCTGTTCGACGCGGGCGACTACGCGGGGGCCGCGGACGCGCTGGCGTCGTACCCGATGTCCGAGGGCCACGCACGCGCCCTGCGGACCGACCTCGCCAACCCGTACGTCGGTTCGCCCTTCGCCGACGAGCACGCCTGGCGCGAGCTCTTCGACAGCTACTTCACCGAAGGCGAGATCCCCGCTCCGGCCATCCGCCCCGGCGCCCCGACGCCGTTCGACGGCCTGACTCTCGACGTGCCCGCGGTCGACGGGACGCAGCCGCTCGTGTCCGTCATCATGACGACCTTCCAGCCCGACGCGGTGACGCTGCGGACGAGCGTCGAGTCGATCCTGCGGCAGAGCTGGCGCAACCTTGAGCTGGTCATCGTCGACGACTGCTCGCCCGGCGACGGCTGGTCCGTCGTCGAGAGCATCGCCGCGCTCGACGACCGCATCCGCGCGGTCCGGATGCCGCAGAACGGTGGCACGTACGTCGCGCGCAACGCCGCGCTCGACCTGGTGCGCGGCGAGTTCCTCACCGGTCAGGACGACGACGACTGGTCACACCCGCAGCGGATCGCGCTGCAGATGCAGCCGATGCTGGACGACCCGACGCTCGCGGCGTCGCAGAGCAAGTGCCTGCGCCTGCAGGAGAACTTCAGGCTCCAGAAGCCCGAGTACGACCCGTCGCGCCTCAACGAGTCCTCGATCCTCCTCCGTCGCACCGTCGCCGAGCGGCTCGGCTACTACGCCGCGTCACGCAGAGGTGCCGACAGCGAGTACCGCCACCGTCTGATCGCCATGACCGGCGAACCGGTGCACCTCGTCGAGAAGCACCTCTCGCTCGTCCGCTGGCGGGGCTCGTCCCTCTCCCGGACGGACTTCAAGCCCAACTGGCGGCACCCCTCGCGACACGAGTGGATCGGCGAGTTCCGGCACTGGCACGCGACGGCCACGCCCGACGAGCTGCGCCTCGGCCGCGACCAGACCGACGAGCGGCTCGCCCTGCCCGAGCGCTTCGCGGTGAGCCCCCGTGCGCGCGAGCTCGACGTCGTGATCGCCGGAGACTGGCGGGCGTACGGCGGCCCGCAGAGGTCGATGATCGAGGAGATCATGGCGCTCACGGCCGCGGGGCGCGCAGTCGGGGTCATGCACCTCGAGGCCGCCCGGTTCATGACCGCGCGGGACATGCCGCTGTGCGGGCCGGTCCGCGACCTGATCCACCGTCAGGTGGTCGCCCGGGTGCTCGAGACCGACGAGGATCACGCGAGGCTGCTCTCGTTGCGCTACCCCCCGATCCTGCAGTTCCCGCCTGTGGACCCGGTGGCTCTTCGGGCCGACCGCGTGATCCTCATGGCGAACCAGGCGCCGTCCGAGCGTGACGGGAGCGACATCCGGTATCGCGTCGCGGACGTCACGCGGCACGCGCACCTCATGTTCGGTCGCGAGCCCCTGTGGGTCCCGCAGGGTCCGACGGTGCGCCAGGCGATCGAGGGCGACGTCGAACCCGGTCAGCTCGCCGACTTCGACCTTCCCGGCACGCTGGACCTGCCCGAGTGGGAGACGGAGCGCAGCACGTTCCGCTCCACCCGACCCGTCGTCGGCCGGCACTCGCGCGACGACCTCATGAAGTGGCCGGTCGACAGCCGCGCGCTCAAGGCCGCGTACCCGTTCGACGGCGAGGTCGAGGTCCGCGTCATGGGAGGCACGCGCGCCGTGCAGGAGATCCTCGGGGCACCCGCGCCGACGTCCTGGCTCACGTTCGCGGCCGACGAGCTCCCGGTCCGGACGTTCCTCAACTCGATCGACTTCTTCGTCTACCACCAGCACCCGCAGGCGTACGACGCCTTCGGCCGTGCGGTGCTCGAGGCGCTCGCCACCGGCTGCGTCGCGATCCTGCCGAAGGTCATGCAGGCGACCTTCGGCGACGCAGCCCTCTACGCGACGCCCGAGCAGACGATGCCGCTCGTCCGCCGGTACTACGCCGACCCGGCTCGCTACCGTGCGCAGTCGGCGCTGGCGGTGCGACGGGTGCGCGAGCGGTTCAGCCGCGAGAGCTACGCGGCGCAGGTCGCCGCGCTGCTCGGCGAGTCCTGACGCGCGGACCTACCGGGCCGGTCGGCGCAGGACGGCGAGCCGCGACACACCGGTCTCGATCCGCTCCAGGCCGAACTCCTCGGCCCACTCCTGCGCGATCGCGGCCTCGTCCGGTCGATCCGAGTCGTCGAGCAGCACGAGGGCCCCCGGGGCGAGCCTCTCGGCGAAGAAGGGCATCGCGGCGCTCCGCACCCGCTCGCCGAGCGAGCCGGGCGGGCCGTCGACGATGAGCACGTCGATCGCGTCGAGGTCGGCGAGCGCGTCGCGGTCGTACCAGACCGAGTCGTCGAGGTCGGTGAGCGGCGCCACCCGCACCTCCGCGACCTCGGTCAGGCCGTGCCGCGTCAGCGCCTCACGCGTCAGCCCGGCGAAGACCTCGTCGTGGTCGACGCTCGTCAGCCGGCCACCGATCCGCGTGAGCTCGTACCCGAGCCAGACGGACGAGGTGCCGCTGCCGAGCTCGACGACCAGGCCCGGCCGCTGCGCGCGCACGAGGTCCAGCAGGTGGGCGACCGACCTCGCGTCCATGGCCCACCGGCCCGTCGGGGGCAGCAGCGCACGCCGCTCCTCGAGGCCCGGGATGATCTGCAGCAGCGCCTCGACCTGCCGCGTCTCGTCGCGCGAGACCGCCGTGAGGTCGGTGACCACGCGCTTGTGACCGGCCGTCACCGACTTCTTGAGCTCGCGGACGTCCTGGCCGGTGTCGGTCACCGCCGCGAGGACCTCGCGGTGCCGGTCGGCGGCCCGGAGCCGTTCGGCCTCGAACGAGCCGAAGACCCGGCGTTCCATCTGCTCCATCTGCCCGTCGGGGCCGAGCGCCCGCTGCACGGGTGCGGCGATCCGCTCGTCGAACTCACCGAGCGTCGTCGCGAGCGGCTTCAGGGCGTCGAGGAGGCGGGCCTCGAGACCGGCGGAGCCCTTCATCGCCGCGACCGTCCGGACGACGCCGCCGACCTGCCGGGCGAGCTCGCGGTCCCGCTCTGCCGCGCGCCGGAAGAGCACTCCCGACTCCCCTGCCCGCCGCCGCAGGTCGAGCAGGAGGACCACCCCGGCCCCGGCGAGCGCGACGAGGACGGCGTCGACCAGTCGACCCCATCCGGCGACGGCTCCGAGGAGCCCCACAGCCACGACGAGCCCGACGCCCGCCACCATCACCAGCAGTCGTCGTTGCACGTCGCAACCCTACCGGTCGGTGCTTGCCGGTCGGACGAGCGGCGTGAGCGCCTCGTCGAGGAAGGGAGCCGTCGTCCGCGCGTACGTCGCCGTGAGGTGGTGCGAGTCGCGCCAGACGAGGACGTTCCCGATCACCGGTGCGCAGCGGTCGGCAGGGCACACGACGTCGGTGAGGTCGACGAGCTCCGCGCGCGGCACGCGCGCCACCGCTGCGCGCTGCCACGCCTGCGCCGACCTAGCGACGGCCGGGGCGCGCGGCACGGCACACTCCGAGAGCCGCTCGAGGTGGTCCGCGACGCAGTGCTTCATGTCGGTCTCGAGCCACGGGGTGTCGGCGATCGGGACCACCCTGGTGCCACCGGCAGCGACCGCGCTCCACGTGCGGACCATGCCGTCGACGATCGCCGCGTCGCCGCGGACCGGCCCGTCACCCGCCGCGAGTGCGTACCGTCCGGTCGAGACCGGGATGAGCACGGTCGGCGGGTCCGCACGCAGCGCGTCGACGACCTCGGCGGTCCACTCGGCGCACGACGTGTAGGCACCGTCCTGCGCACCGTTCCAGACCGTGACGTCGGCGAACAGGCAGGCCGACTTCGTGTAGGTCCGCAGCTGCCAGCCGTGCGCCTCCGCCACGGCGCGCAGCGCGGGCTGCCACTGCGCGGCGTGCGAGTCGCCGACGAGCGCGATCACCGTGGTCGACGTCGGGTCGCCGTACGTGCAGGACAGCGCGGTCGGGTCCGCCTGGTTCTGGTGGCAGCCCTCGCGGTACGGGTCCGCCTCGTCGCGCGTCGCGCCCGCCACCGGCGGGGGGATCCACGCCACCGTGTCGACGGGCTCGCCCGCGGGTGACGTCCGCGGCTCGTCGCCCAGCGCATGCGCACCGAGCGCGCTCGTGGCGTCCGACGCGGCCAGCCCCGCGGCGTCGAGCGCCGAACCGAGGCGCGAGCTCAGCGTGGCCGCGTACGTCGCCGTCAGGCGCCCGTCGGGCCGGTAGCGCAGCACCCCGTCGGCGACGGCTGGGCAGGACGCGTCGGGGCAGAGGTCCGCCGTGAGATCGACCACCGGGACGAGCTCGCGCCGTGCGGCAGCCGCCAGCGCGCCGAGCGCGGGACGCGGTGCGAAGTCGCAGTCCTCGGTCGACCGGGGGCTCGCCTCGACGCACGCCACCACGTCGCGCGGCGGGACGGGGAGGTCGCGGACCGTCACGACGTCCTTGCCCGCGCGCTGCAGGGCCTGGATCGTCGAACGGAGCTCGCGCTCGAGCACCGCGCGGTCGGGGTCCTGGCAGCCCGCGCCCGTGCACGCCTTCGCGCCCGCGGTGCCGACGAGCAGCACGTGGCTCACCGCCGGGTCGTCGACGAGCCGCTCGAGGCGGGACTCGTACGGTCGACCGCAGTCGACCCGGCCCGCACCGGCCGTCGTGACCGCGGCGTCGACCAGTGGGCACCCGTCGCGCAGGTCGGTGGTGAGCCGCCACCCGCGCGCGTCCGCGAGGGGCGCGAGCGCGGGCAGGAGCTGCTCGGCCGCGGTGTCCCCGACGACCGCGACCGTCGTGCGCGCGGCGGTCGGACCGACCGCGCACAGCACGACCGAGGCTGCACGAGAGTCGGTGAGGCAGCGGCGCCCGTCGAGCTGCGGGACGTCCGACGCCGCCTGCTCGGGCGTCGGGAGCACGGCCCGCGCCTGGCCCGCTCGCATGGCGAACGTCACGGACGCGAGCGCGGCGACGAGGACGACGACGACGCAGACCACGATCGTGCGGGTGCGCGGCCTCCGTGAACCCCGCGGGTCGACTGCGGTCATCGCCGTGCTGGGTCCTCTCGATCACGGTCGGGCGCCGCGGTGCTCGCCGCCCGGAACCGGACAAGGGTAAGTCGACCCGGCACGCGCATGGTCCACGGTGGGGCTCGGGTAGCATCTTCGACGGTGTAGCGCGACGCGCGCGGCCACCCCGAATCTCGCTTCGATGGGAAGACTCCTCACCATGCCTGCAGATCTCGTCATCGTCGGACTGGGCTACGTCGGACTCCCGCTCGCGCAGGAGGCGAGCCGTGCCGGCCTGTCGGTCACCGGCTTCGACGTCAACCAGTCCGTGGTGGACGGCCTGAACTCCGGCGTCTCCCACGTGGACGACCTGTCGGACGCCGACGTGGCCGCGATGCGTGCCGCGGGCTTCCGTGCGACGACGGACGAGACCGAGCTGGCGGGCGCGCAGTCGATCGTCATCTGCGTCCCGACGCCCCTGTCCGAGGACGGCGGCCCGGACCTGGGCCCGGTGCGCTCGGCGACCGCGACGGTCGCGCGCAACCTCCAGCCGGGCACGCTCGTCGTCCTCGAGTCGACCACCTACCCGGGCACGACCGAGGAGCTGGTCAAGCCCGCGCTCGAGGCCGGGGGGCTCGAGGTCGGCAAGGACATCCACCTCGCGTTCTCCCCCGAGCGTGTGGACCCGGGCAACCCGGTGTACGGCATCAAGAACACGCCGAAGGTCGTGGGCGGCTGCACGCCGCAGTGCACCGAGCGCGCCGTCACGTTCTACGGCAAGTTCATCGACACCGTCGTGCCGGCGTCCGGAACGCGTGAGGCCGAGACCGCCAAGCTCCTCGAGAACACGTACCGGCACATCAACATCGCGCTGGTCAACGAGATGGCGCGGTTCTGCCACGAGCTCGGCATCGACCTGTGGGACGTGATCCGGCTCGCCAAGACCAAGCCGTTCGGGTTCCAGGCGTTCTACCCCGGTCCGGGCGTCGGCGGGCACTGCATCCCGATCGACCCCAACTACCTGAGCTACAACGTGCGCAGCCGCCTCGGCTACCCGTTCCGATTCGTCGAGCTCGCGCAGGAGATCAACGCGACGATGCCGCGCTACGTCGCGGGCCGCGCGCAGAACATCCTCAACGCCGACGGTCTGGCCACCAAGGGCGCGAGCATCCTGCTGCTCGGCGTCACCTACAAGCCCGACATCGCCGACCAGCGCGAGTCGCCCGCGGTCGACCTCGCCAAGTCGCTGACCGAGCTCGGCGCCGAGGTCCGCTTCCACGACCCGTACGTGACCAACTGGGGCGTGCACGGCACGACGATGGCGCGCGAGGAGGACCTCGACGCCGCGATCGCCGCGGCCGACCTCGTCGTCCTCGTGCAGAACCACAAGGTGTACGACGTCGACGCGCTCGTGGCCGGTGCGAAGCGGTTCTTCGACACCCGCGGCGTGGTGAGCCCCGAGAAGGCACATCGTCTGTGACCGGACGCCGGTGGCCCGCCACCGAGGTCGACCCCCCGTGGTCCGCCTCGCAGGTGGCGGAGCTCGCCCAGCAGCACGGGCTGGAGCGTGTCGACACCCCTCCGGGTCTCGTCCGCTACCTGCACCAGCTGTGGGAGCGGCGTGCCTTCGTGCTCGAGCTGGCGACGGCTCGCGCGTACGAGCGCAACCAGAACAACGTCCTCGGACAGCTGTGGGCGGCGCTCAACCCGCTGCTGCTGGCCGGCTCGTACTTCCTGATCTTCGGGCTGCTGCTCGACACGTCGCGCGGCGTCGACAACTACCCCGCGTTCCTGTCGGTCGGCATCTTCATCTTCTCGTTCATCGCGGCCAGCGCGACGATCGGGGCCAAGTCGGTCACCAGCAACCTCTCGCTCGTGCGCAGCGTGCGGTTCCCACGTGCCGCGCTGCCGGTCTCGGTGGTGCTGGCGGAGTTCCTGCTGCTGCTGCCCGCGATCGGCGTGCTCCTGGTCCTGCTGCCGATCGTCGGCGAGCCCCCGCGGTGGCAGTGGCTGCTCCTGCCCGGTGCCATGGTGCTGCTCTTCGGCTTCTGCGCGGGGCTGGCCATGATCTGCGCACGGCTCGTGCTCGACGTGCGCGACGCGCTCAACCTCATCCCCGTCACGGTGCGCCTCCTGCGGTACGTCTCGGGCGTGTTCTTCTCGATCGCCGCCTACGCCGGGCACGGCGCCCTGAGCCTGGTCATGCAGTACCAGCCCGTGGCGCTGTTCCTGCAGCTCGTGCGCTCGTGCCTGCTCGCCGAGGTGCCGCAGGACCCGCTGCTGTGGGTGTGGGGCGGGGTCTGGGCCGTCGGGTTCCTCGTCGTCGGCGTCGTCGTGTTCTGGCGCGCGGAGGGCCGCTATGGCCGCGACTGAGGTGACCGGCACCGGCGTGCCCGTCCCCGAGGGACGTGTGCCGTCGATCGTCGTGCGCGACCTGCGCGTGACCTACAAGGCCTACGGCGGCAAGCGCAACGCGCTCGGCGACGAGGCCGAGGGTCGGCTCGGGCGCGCGCTCGACCGGGTGACGCGCCACGTCGGCACCATCACCGAGGTCCCGGCCGTGCGCGGGGTCAGCTTCGCCGCCTACGAGGGCGAGTCGATCGGGGTCATCGGACGCAACGGCTCGGGCAAGAGCACGATGCTGCGCGCGATCGCGGGCCTGATCCCGACCGCGGGCGGTGAGGTCTGGGCCCGCGGTGACATCGCGCTCATGGGCGTCAACGCGGCGCTGTCGAGCGCGCTGTCGGGTGAGCGCAACATCATGCTCGGCGGCCTGGCCAAGGGCCTGAGCCGCAAGGAGGTCAACGAGCTGCACGACTGGATAGTCGACTTCGCCGGCATCGGCGACTTCGTGCACCTCCCCATGCGCACGTACTCCTCCGGCATGGCCGCGCGGCTGCGGTTCGCCATCTCGGCGTCGACCGCGCCGGACATCCTCATCATCGACGAGGCGCTGTCCACCGGCGACGTCGAGTTCCGCGCCAAGAGCGCGGCCCGGGTCGAGGAGATCCGCGAGCAGGCCGGCACCGTCTTCCTGGTCAGCCACTCGACCACGACGGTGCGCAAGATGTGCGATCGTGCGATCTGGATCGACCGCGGGCTCCTGCGCATGGACGGGCCGACCGACGAGGTCTGCGACCACTACGAGCGGGTGATGCGAGCCATCCGCCGCAAGAAGCGGCTCAGGGGGTGAGCGCGGTGCGAGTCCTCGTGGTGACGATCGTGCACGACCCCCGCGACTCCCGGATCTTCGCGCGCCAGATCGCGGCGATGCTCGACGCCGGCTGGCACGTCACGTACGCCGCGCCGTTCTCCGCGACCGGCGCACCGGTCCCCCAGCTCGCACGCCTGCGCGCGCTCGACCTGCCCCGTGCGTACGGCCGGCGGCGGGCCGCGGCGTGGCGCGCCGCGCGTCGACTCGTGCACGCCGAGTCCCCACGGCACGACCTCGTCCTGCTGCACGACCCCGAGCTCGTGCTCGCGACCGCGTCGCGCAGCACCCCCGCCGTCGTGTGGGACGTGCACGAGGACACCGCCGGCGCGATCGAGCACAAGGGCTGGCTGCCGCCGAGCGCGCGCGGCGTGGCCTCGGCGGCCGCGCGCTGGCTCGAGCGCTGGTCGGAGCGCCACTTCGACCTGATCCTCGCCGAGCACGCCTACCAGGAGCGCTTCGCCAAGGCGCACGCGGTCGTGCCGAACACCGTCCGGGTACCCGCGGACGTGAGCGCGAGCGGTGACTCCACCGTGCTCTACGTCGGCTCGATCACGCGCGTGCGCGGCGGCCTCGACCTCATCGAGGTGGGCCGCCAGCTGCGCCGACGCACCGACGGTGCCGTGACGTTGCGCCTGATCGGCCCTGCCGACGAGCCGACGACGACCGCGCTGCAGGCCGCCGTGGCGGCCGGGGACGTCCGCTGGGACGGCCGCCTGTCGTCGGAGGTCGCGATGAGGGCGCTCGACGGCGCACTCGCAGGCCTGAGCCTGCTGCACGACACTCCCAACTACCGCGCGAGCCTGCCGACGAAGGTCGTCGAGTACATGGCGCACGGCGTGCCCGTCGTCACGACGCCGCTGCCCCTGGCCCAGGCGCTCGTCGAGCGTGCCGAGTGCGGGTTCGTCGTGCCGTTCGCGACGCCGTCGGTCGCGGTCGACGCCGTGCTGCACCTGCTCGACGACCCCGCCCTGCGGGAGCGCATGTCGGCGTCCGGGCGCGCCACCGCGGTCGCCGAGTTCGACTGGTCGGTGCAGAGCGCGGCCTTCCTCGCGGAGCTCGAGCGCGTCGTCACCAAGCACCGCACGCGGAGGAACCCCACGCCGTGACCTCCGCGACGATGACCGTCCCGCGCGAGCGGGACCACCCCTCCAGCGCGGGCGCGGCAACCCCGGCCCCACCGGGGTTCCGGCGCGACATCCAGGGCCTGCGCGCGGTCGCCGTGGTGCTCGTCCTGCTCTACCACGCGGGGGTGCCCGGGCTCCCGGGCGGGTACGTCGGCGTCGACGTGTTCTTCGTGATCTCCGGCTTCCTCATCACCGGCCTGATCGTGCGCGAGATCGAGCGCTCGGGGCGCCTGTCGCTCACGCGCTTCTACGCGCGGCGTGCGCGACGTCTGCTGCCCGCGACCGCGCTCGTGTTCGTCGCGGTCGCCGCGGTCACCGTCGCGGTCCTGCCGGTCTCGCAGTGGCGCGCGGTCGCCGGTGACATGGTCGCCTCGGCTTTGTACGTCGTGAACTGGCGGTTCGCGGAGCTCTCCGTGGACTACCTGGCCGCGGACACCGCCTCGAGCCCGTTGCAGCACTTCTGGTCGCTCGCGGTCGAGGAGCAGTTCTACGTCGTCTGGCCCCTGCTGATCGTCGCGCTGCTGTGGTGGTCGCGACGACGCAGCGGCGTGCTGTCGCGTGGGCGGCTCGCGCTCGGCCTGCTCGTGATCGCCCTGCCGTCGCTCGCGTGGTCGGTGCACCTGACCGGCGCCGACCCGGGCCGCGCCTACTTCGTGACGACGACCCGGCTCTGGGAGCTGACCGTCGGTGCGCTGCTGGCGGTCGGGCTCACCCGCGTCGGGCGGCTCCCGCTCGTCGTGCGTGTCGCCCTGGGCTGGGTCGGCATCGCGGCGATCGCGGCGGCCGCGGTGCTGTTCGACGTCCGCACGCCCTTCCCAGGCATCGCCGCACTGGTTCCCGTCCTGGGCGCAGCCGCGGTGATCGCCGCCGGTACGGGCGACGGACGAGGACGCCTCGCGCCCCTCGAGCTCGCGCCGATGCAGGACGTCGGCGCGCTGTCGTACTCGCTCTACCTGTGGCACTGGCCGGTCCTCATCGGTGCGCAGGCCTTCTGGGGCACACCCGGCGAGCCGCTGCGGGTTCCGACGGCGCTGCTCGCGATCGGCTTCTCGGTCGTGCCCGCCTGGCTCGCGTACCGGGTCGTCGAGCAGCCGTTCCACACGTCATCGCTACTCGCTACGCCGCGCCGCGGGCTAGTCGCAGGAGTCGTCTGCATCCTCGTCGGGCTCCTGGCGGCGGGCGCACTCACGTTCATCGCGGATCGTCGCCTCGCAGCCGAGCAGGAGCAGGCGAGCGCGAGCGAGCGCACACACCCCGGAGCGCGCCTGCTCGGGCTCGACGTGCCGCCCGACGGCTGGCACCCCGACGACCGCAGCCCGACCGGCTTCGTGCCGACACCGAGCACCATCGGGGACGACCTCGCCTCGCTCGACGGCACGAAGTGCATCAACGAGCCCCGCGCGGAGGACGCGGTCGTGTGCCGCTACGGCCCCGCGACCGGCCCGACCATCGCCGTCGTCGGCGACTCGAAGATGCACCAGTGGCTGGATGCGCTCGAGCTCATCGCCGACCGCCGCGGCTGGCACCTCGTCACCATGCTGCAGTCCGCCTGCCCGATCGCTCGTGCCACGGTTCAGGACGGCCAGGACGTGCCGAACGACGCGTGCCGGCGCTCGAACGACAAACGCCTCGCGGCCGTCGTCGCCGACGACACGATCGACCACGTCCTGGTGTCCCAGCGCAGCGTCGCCGCGTGCGTCACCGACGACGACTGCTCCGCACGTTCCGCAGAGGTCATGCTGGCCGGGATCGACGAGGTCCTGGCCGAGCTCAAGGAGGCCGGACGGCAGCCCGTGGTCGTCGCCGACAACCGTCAGCCGACTTCGGACATGATCACGTGCGTCGCGAAGCACGCGGACGACGTCTCCGCTTGCGAGTGGTCCGTCGAGGAGGCTGAGCCGGCCCCGTTGCTCGTGGCCGCCGGGCGCACGGGGACGCCGGTCGCGGACGTCCAGCCCTGGATCACGCCCGGAGGCAAGGGCTGGCCGGTGATCGGCGGGGTCACGGTCTACCGGCAGGGCTCGCACCTGACCGCCACGTACGCGAAGTCGCTGGCTGACGTGCTCGAGCAGGAGCTGGTGGCCGCCGGCCTGCCCTGACCGGGCCTGACCCGGCCACGGGCGGGTCAGGCCTGGAACCCCGTGGCCGGCCGGCCCGACGCCAGCCCGCGCAGCCGCTCACCCTTGGCATCGGCCTGCGCGCGCAGGTCGTCGCTGAAGTCCGCGAGCCGCTGGGCCAGCCGGGCGGACTCGTCGTCCGTGCCCGAGGCGAGGATCCGCGCCGCCAGCAGCCCCGCGTTGCGGGCACCGCCCACGGACACGGTCGCGACAGGGATCCCGGCCGGCATCTGCACGATCGACAGCAGCGAGTCCATGCCGTCGAGGTACCGCAGCGGCACGGGCACACCCACCACGGGCAGTGTGGTGACGGACGCGAGCATGCCGGGCAGGTGCGCGGCGCCGCCCGCCCCCGCGACGATCACGCGCAGCCCGCGCGAGGCCGCCGCACGCCCGTAGGCGATCATCTTGTCCGGCTGCCGGTGCGCCGAGACCACGTCGACCTCGACCGGGACCCCGAGCTCGGCGAGCACCTGCGCCGCCGCCTCCATCACGGGCCAGTCGGAGTCCGAGCCCATGACGATGCCCACCAGGGCTGCTGCGGTCATCGAAGTCTCCTTGTCGTCGCGCGTCAGAGTGTCTCACCGCGCAGCAGCGCAGCCGCGGCGAGCGCGCGGGCGCGCACCTCGTCGAGGTCGTCGCCGCTGACGTTGACGTGCCCGAGCTTGCGGCCCGGTCGCACGTCCTTGCCGTACAGCTGCACCTTGGCGCCGGGGTCGAGCGCCGCGACGCGCGGCAGCGCGTGCGTCAGGTCCTCGAGCGTGCTGCCGAGGACGTTCGCCATGACCGTCCAGCGGGCGCGCGGCGCCGGGTCGCCGAGCGGCAGGTCCAGGACCGCGCGCAGGTGCTGCTCGAACTGGCTCGTGACCGCGCCGTCGATCGTCCAGTGGCCCGAGTTGTGCGGACGCATCGCGAGCTCGTTGACGAGCACGCGCGGCGGCTCCCCCGCCGCGCCGGGCACCTCGAACAGCTCGACCGCGAGCACGCCGACGACGCCCAGCCCCTCGGCGACGCGCACCGCGACCGCGAGCGCCTCGTCGCGCGTCGCGTCCGCGAGGTCGGGCGCGGGCGCGACGACCTCGGCGCACACCCCGTCGCGCTGCACGGACTCGACCACCGGCCACGTGCGCACCTCGCCCGAGGGGCGGCGCGCGACGAGCACGGCGAGCTCACGTGTGTAGGGGACCTTCTCCTCGACGAGGACCGGGACGCCGCCCGGCCGCGCGGCCGCGGCGAGCCAGTCGTCGGCCGCGTCCGGTGACGCCACGACGCGCACGCCCTTGCCGTCGTACCCGCCCCGCGCGGTCTTGACCACGGCCGTGCCGTCGGGCTGGTCGGCCAGGAACGCCGCGAGGTCGTCGCGCTCGGTCACGGGCGCCCAGCGCGGGCACGGCACGCCGAGTGCGGTCAGCCGCCGTCGCATGACGATCTTGTCCTGCGCGTGCACGAGCGCCGCGGCGTCGGGGCGCACGGCCACGCCCGCGGCGGCGAGCCGGTCCAGGAGCGCGTTCGGGACGTGCTCGTGCTCGAACGTCAGCGCGTCGGCGCCCTCGGCGATGGCCGAGATCGCGGCCTCGTCGGACGCCTGCCCCACGGGGGCGTCCACGACGACCTGTGCCGCGGACCCCGTGGGGCTCTCGACGAGCACGCGCAGGTGGATCCCCAGGGCGGTCGCCGCAGGCACCATCATGCGGGCGAGCTGCCCGCCTCCGACCACGGCCACCACAGGTGCGTTCACGGGCGCCCACCCTAACCGAGTAGCCAGGACCTCCTGCGGCCCGTCCGCGGGAGACGCGGGCTATCCTCGCAAACGTGACGACGGCTGTGCTGACCCGCCTGCTGGGTCCCGACCACCGGGCCCGCCTGGCCGAGCTGGCGCGCTTCCTGTCCGTGGGGGGCGTGGCCTTCGTCGTCGACATGGGCCTGTTCAACCTGCTGCGGTTCGGCCCGGGCGAGCTGCTCGCGGAGAAGCCGATCACCGCCAAGGTGGTCTCGACGCTCGTCGCGACGCTGGTCTCGTGGGTCGGGAACCGGCTGTGGACGTTCTCGCAGCACCGCACGCGGCACCGCGGTCGCGAGCTGCTGCTGTTCGTGGTCGTCAACGGCCTCGGGCTCGCGGTGGGTGCCGCTCCCCTGGCGTTCTCGCAGTACGTGCTGCACCTCGACGGCCCGGTGCCTGACAACATCGCGAACCTCGTCGGCATCGCGCTCGGCACGGCCCTGCGGTACGTGGGCTACAAGCGCTGGGTGTTCACGGGCGAGCAGGACGAGGTCGCCTCGCCCGACGAGCGCGCGGCCGACGAGGCCGCGGTGGCGCTCGCCGTGCAGCCGGTCGTGCCGTTCGGTGCGGTGGTCGCGGCCGACGAGCTGCACGAGCAGCACCAGCACGAGCACGAGAGCCACTGACGGCTCCGCCGCGGGTGCGGCTCAGGGCACCCCGGCCTGGACCACGCGGCCGAACCCGCGACCCGTGAGCAGCCCGTCCGAGGCCGGCACGAACGCCGCCTGACCGGCCTCGAGCCGCAGCGCGCCGTCCCCCTCGCCGCGCAGGTCCGCCGCGCCGTCGAGGCACAGCAGCACGCGGGGCCCGCGGCCCGGCAGCCGGACCTCCCCGACCTCGTCCTGCAGCTGCGTGACCGAGAGCTCGAAGTCGTCGACCGGCGCGTAGAACACGTCAGTCGCCGTGAACACGTGCTCGGGGGCGATGCGGATCGGGGGCGCGGCCACCGTGTCCAGGTTGTCGAGCAGCTCGGGCACGTCCACGTGCTTGGTCGTCAGGCCGGCGCGCAGCACGTTGTCCGAGTTGGCCATGAGCTCGACCGCGAACCCCTCGAGGTAGGCGTGGACCGCGCCCGCGGGCACGAAGAGCGCCTCGCCCGGCTGCAGCGTGACCGGGTTCAGCAGCACGGACGTGACGGCACCGGGGTCGCCCGGGTACTGCGCGTTCAGGCGGATCACCGTGCGGTCGGTGCGCGGGGACGGCGAACCCGCGTCGAGGCGACGCTGGCACGCGCGTGCGAGCGCCGCGACCTCGTCGGGGTGCGGCCGCGTCGCGGGCGCGAGGAGCCACTCGAACGCCGCCCGGACGCCCTCGGGCGACGGGTCACGCGTCAGGAGCTTCTGGAGCTGCTCGGCGAGCGACGACTCGAGGCCGACGAGGAGCTCGGCCGCACGCCGCGGCGCACGGAAGCCGACCATCGCATCGAGCTGCGACAGCGCGAACACGAGCTCGGGCTTGTGGTTGGCGTCGCGGTAGCTGCGCTCGGGGGCGTCGAGCGCCACCCCGGCGCGGACCTCGCGCTCGAACCCGGCCCTGGCCCGCGCGCGCGAGGGGTGCACCTGCAGCGAGAGCGGCGAGGCCGCGGCGATGAGCTTGAGCAGGTAGGGCAGCTCGCGGCCGAACCGCGCGACGACGTCGTCGCCGAGCACGGCGCGGGGGTCCTGGCTCACGAACGCGTCCAGCGTCGGTGCGCTCGCCCCCGTCAGCCGCGCGGGCGCCAGGGGGTGCGCGCCGAACCAGGCCTCGGACACCGGGCAGTCGTCGGCGGGCAGCCCGAGCAGACCGGGGATCGCGTCCGTCGAGCCCCAGGCGTAGTGCTGGAGTGCGGGTTCGAGGCGGTACATGCACGTCCTTCCGGGCTCGTCGCGAGCGCCCACAGTACCGAGCGGGCGGGTGCGGCGGGTGCGGCCCTGAGCGTTTCAGCGCCGCCGACGGTCGGGGCGGGAGGACACGACGGCCCCGAGCGGCAGCACCACGTCGGGCCGCAAGGAGGCGGGCACGCCGGACAGGAAGAGCGCGAAGACGGCGGGCCGGCGCTGGGCGAGCTCGAGGCGGCCACCGTCGGCGGACGCCAGGTCACGCGCGAGGGCCAGGCCGAGCCCGGTCCCCTTGCCCGACGTCACGTCCCGCTCGAAGATCCTGCCGGCGAGCTCGTCGGGCACGCCGTCACCCTCGTCGGCCACCTCGACCACGACCGTGCCGGATGCGCCGCCCGAGCGCGAACGCACGGTCGTCGTGCCCGCGCCGTGCCGCAGCGAGTTCTCGATGAGCGTCGCGAGCACCTGCGCGAGGGCTCCGGGCGTGGCGAGCACCTGGGTCGTGGGCTCGACCTCGACGACGAGGCGCCGACCGACCGCCTCGAACGTGGCCTCCCACTCCTCCTCCTGCTGGTGCACGACCTCGAGCAGCCGCACGGCCTCGGTCGTGCCGCCCTGCGCGCGACGCGAGGACATCAGCAGGTCGTCGACCACGCGCACGAGCCGTTCGACCTGCTCGAGGCTGATCCGCGCCTCCTCGCGCACCTGCGGGTCGTCGGACGCGAGCATGATCTCCTCGAGCCGCATCGACAGCGCCGTGAGCGGGGTGCGCAGCTGGTGGGACGCGTCGGAGGCGAACTTGCGCTCGGCCGCGAGGCGGCCCGCCATCCGGTCGGCGCTGCGCGCGAGCTCGGACGCCACGAGGTCGATCTCCTCGACGCCCGACGGCTCCAGCTGGGGGCGCACCTGACCGGACCCGAGCTGCTCCGCGGACGCCGCGAGGTACACGAGCGGCGCCGCGAGCCGGTTCGCCTGCCAGATGGCCATGGCGATGCCCGCGGCGAACGCGACGACCGCCGCGATCACGACGAGCGCGATCACGCGCGCGCTGAGCCAGAACACCTCCCACCAGGAGACGTACAGCACGACCATCGCACCCTGGTCGGAGACTGCCTCGACCGACTGGCTGCGCCCGTCGACCCGCTGCCCGGCCTGGTAGACCGTGCCGTCGGGCGCGTGCACGACGACGGACGCGGGCACCTCACCGTCGGAGCCGTCGGCGAACGGCTCGAACATCTGATCGTTCAGCTCGATCCCGAGGCCGAGGCGGAAGTCGACCGCACGCGCGGCGGACTGCGCCCGGGTCTCGAGCCGCTGCAGCTCGTTCTCGCGCACCAGCTGAGCACCGAGGAACGCGAGCGGGAAGCCGAGCAGGACCACCGCGACGGTCACCGCCGCGATGGTCGCCTGGAGAACGCGACGACGCACGCGCCGCCGACCCCTACAGCCCCGCGGGCACGGGGCCGGTCTCGAACCGGAAGCCCATGCCGCGCACGGTCGAGATGTAGCGCGGGGCGTTCGCGTCGTCGCCGAGCTTGCGCCGCAGCCACGACACGTGCATGTCGAGCGTCTTGGTCGAGCCCGTCGGGTCCGAGTCCCACACCTCACGCATGAGGGTCTCGCGTGCGACGACGTTGCCCGCTGAGGCGACGAGGACCCGCAGCAGGTCGAACTCCTTGGCCGTCAGGTGCAGCTCGCGGTCACCCTGGAACGCGCGGTGCGCCGCGACGTCGACACGCACGTTCTGCGCGTGCAGCTCGTCCTCGTCGCCCGCCTCGACCGCGGTGCGGCGCAGCAGCGCGCGGACCCGGGCCAGCAGCTCGGCGAGCCGGAACGGCTTGGTGACGTAGTCGTCGGCGCCCGCGTCGAGCCCGACGACCAGGTCGACCTCGTCCGCGCGGGCGGTCAGCACCAGCACCGGCGTGGTCAGGCCGAGGTTCCGGATGGCGCGGGCGACGTCGAGCCCGTCCATGTCCGGCAGGCCCAGGTCGAGCACGACGAGATCGGCCGCGGCCGCCCCGTCGATCGCCCCTTGACCGGTACCTTGCACGCTCACGTCATAGCCTTCACGTCCGAGCGCCCGCGCCAAAGGCTCGGCAATAGCGGGATCGTCTTCCGCCAGAAGCACCTGGGTCATTCGCCCATGCTAGGTCACGCGCTGGTATCCGCAGCCAGGACTCGCGCCGCACCGCGGGTGTGAGGTTGCTCCGGCTGGCGTGCCCGGTCCGCGCCCACGGTCGCACGCGCGGGGCGCCCGTGG
>NZ_LFKW01000146.1:27385-46579 GCF_001040865.1 Cellulomonas sp. A375-1
GCCGCGCCGCCCTAGGCTCGCGGCATGAGCGTCTGGGACCGCCTCGTGCGCTGGGAGGACTCGCACCGGTTCGTCGTGGACGCGACCGGCGCCTTCCTGCTGTTCTTCGTGCTCGGTCCGCTCACCATGGTCGGGTCCGGGACAACCCTGGGCGAGCCCGCGCTCCTGCTGTGGGCCGCGCTGCTCATCGGCCCGCTCGCGTGGCGCCGGGTCCGGCCCACGGCCTCGGCCGCCGCCGTGTACGTCGTCGCGCTGGTCCAGCTCGTCACGGTGCCCGGGGTGCTGCCCGCCGACCTCGCGGTGCTCGTCGCGCTGTACTCGGTCACGGTGCACGGCCCGCGCTGGGCGCACCGCGTCGCGATCGGCGGGGCGCTCTTCGCGAGCGTGGTGCTGCCGCTGCAGCTCGTGGCCGACTACTACGCGTCCGCGGTCGTCGTGATCTGCATGCTCGTCGCCTCGAGCTCGCTGACGGTGTGGGCCTTCGGCCTCGTGCGGCGCTCGCGGCGCGAGACGCTCGAGGCGCTCGTCGACCGCGCGGAGCGGCTCGAGAAGGAGCGGGACCAGCAGGCGCAGATCGCCACGTCGGCCGAGCGCGCGCGCATCGCACGCGAGATGCACGACATCGTCGCGCACTCGCTGTCCGTCGTGATCGCCCAGGCGGACGGCGGACGCTACGCCGCCCAGGTCGACCCACCGGCCGCGACCCGCGCGCTGGAGACGATCGCCGAGACGGGCCGTGCGGCCCTGACCGACATGCGCCGCCTCCTGGGCGTGCTGCGCACCGAGGACGGGCGGCTGCGCGCCACCGCGGACGGCCCCGGCGTGCTGCCCGAGCCCGCACCGGCCCAGACCACGCCCCAGCCGGGCGAGGCCGACATCAACCGCCTGGTCGAGCAGGTCCGGCTCAGCGGCGCGCACGTGTCGCTCGTGCGCCTGGGCGAGCCCCACCCGCTGCCGCCCGGCGTCGGCCTGGCGGTCTACCGCATCACGCAGGAGTCGCTCACCAACGTGCTCAAGCACGCCGGACCGGCACCGCGCGTGACCGTCGTCGTGCAGTGGCTGCGCGACGCGATCGAGCTGGACGTCGCCGACGACGGACGCGGCGCGTCGGCCGGCTCCGACGGACTCGGCCAGGGTCTGCGCGGCATGCACGAGCGGGCCGCGATGTTCGGCGGCGAGGTCACCGCCGGGCCGCGCAAGGGCGGCGGGTTCCGTGTGCGCGCCCGGCTGCCGTTCCCGACCCGCTCCGGCTACGGTCCGAGCCGTGCGGCCGGCGCGCCCCCACCGATGACGCCCGCCGCACCCGACGACGAGACTGCGCCCGACGACGAGACCGGACCCGCCGGCGCGAGCACGACTGCCGGCGGGACCGCGCCCGGCGCAGCGCCCACGACCACCTCCACGCCCGACCCGAGCACTCAGGAGCACAGCCGATGACCGAGCAGCCGAGCGGCGCCGCCCCGTCGAGCACCGCGGACCACGTCGTCCGGGTCGCCCTCGTCGACGACCAGCAGCTGGTGCGCGCGGGCTTCCGCATGGTGATCGACTCCCAGCCCGACCTCGAGGTCGTGCTCGAGGCAGGCGACGGCGCCCAGGCCGTGCGCGCGCTCGAGCCGGCCGCGCTGGCCGCGCTCGGCCGCGTCGACGTGGTCCTGATGGACGTGCGCATGCCGACCATGGACGGCCTCGAGGCGACCGCGCAGATCATCGCGCGCGGCACGCCCGAGCACCCCGCCCCGCGCGTGATCGTGCTGACGACGTTCGACCTCGACGAGTACGTGCTCGCGGCCATCCGGGCGGGCGCGAGCGGCTTCCTGCTCAAGGACGCCCCGCCCGAGGAGATGCTCGCGGCGATCCGCACGGTCCACCACGGCGACGCGGTCATCGCGCCCTCGTCGACCCGTCGGCTCATCGAGCACCTCGTCACGGCGCTGCCCGAGCCCGAGTCCGAGGACGGCACGCCCAACCCCGCGCAGGCGATGGTCGCCGAGCTCACCGAGCGCGAGCGCGAGGTGCTGCTCCTCATGGCCCGCGGCCGGTCGAACACCGAGATCGGCCGCGACCTGTTCGTCGCCGAGGCGACCGTCAAGACGCACGTCGGCCGGATCCTGGCCAAGCTCTCCGCGCGCGACCGGGTCCAGGCCGTCGTCACCGCGTACGAGGCGGGTCTCGTCCGACCGGGCAGCTGACCGGTCCACGGGCTGAGCGCCCGTCATGCCACGGGATGACGGGCGGCCGGAACGACGAGACCGCGGGCCGACGAGGCGGCGTCGGCGCTCTTCCTAGCCTGGTCACGTACCGATCCCGTCCCACTCGAGGAGCACCGTGTCTTCTTCCACGCCCGCAGCCGTTCCCCCCGGCACGCACGGAGCGGTCCCCGCCTCGTCGGCGCGCGGCCTGACCAAGACCTATGGGTCGGGGGCCGCTGCGGTCCGCGCGCTCGACGGTGTCGACGTCGACTTCGCTGCGGGGGCCTTCACCGCGATCATGGGCCCCTCCGGGTCCGGCAAGTCCACCCTCATGCACCTGCTCGCGGGGCTCGACCTCGCGACGTCCGGGTCCGTGCGCCTCGGTGAGACCGAGCTGACCGCCCTCGACGACGACGCGCTCACGCACCTGCGTCGCGACCGGATCGGGTTCGTCTTCCAGTCGTTCAACCTGCTGCCGATGTTCACCGCGGAGCAGAACATCACGCTGCCGCTCGAGCTCGCCGGCACGCGGGTCGACCGCGAGTGGCTCGACCTGCTCACCGTGACGCTCGGGCTGACGGGGCGCCTGACGCACCGGCCCAGCGAGCTGTCGGGCGGCCAGCAGCAGCGCGTCGCGATCGCACGCGCGCTCGTCACCCGCCCCGACGTCGTGTTCGCCGACGAGCCCACGGGCAACCTCGACTCGCGCTCGGGCGCCGAGGTGCTCTCGTTCCTGCGCCGCTCGGTCCGCGAGCTCGGCCGCACGGTCATCATGGTCACGCACGACCCGACGGCCGCCGCCTACGCCGACCGCGTCGTGCTGCTCGCGGACGGTCGGATCGCCGGTGACATCGCCGAGCCCACGCCCGAGTCGGTGCTCGCCGGCCTCGAGGCCCTGCGCACGCTCGAGGCGCCCATCGCCGACGGGGTGAACGCCTGATGCTCCGCCTCACTCTCGCCCAGATGCGCCGCAGCCTGGGCCGGCTCACGGCAGCCGCGATCGCGATCGCGATCGGCACCGCCTTCGTCGCGGCGACGCTGCTCACCGGCGGCGTGATCAAGCGCACGAGCTACGACTCGGTGACCGCGTCGTTCGCCAAGGCGGACCTCGTGGTCGACGGCGACGTCACCGGGCTCATCGACGAGATCCGCGACGTGCCCGGCGTCGCCGCGGTCGACCCGGTGCTGGTCAGCGGCACCGAGATCAGCAAGGGCGCCGCGCGCTCGTGGCAGCTCGTGCTGCCGGTCGCCTCCGACCCCTCGCTGTCGTCCCTGACGGTCACCGAGGGCCGCGCGCCGGAGGCGTCCGACGAGATCGCCCTGCCGGCCTCCGTCGCGAAGCGGCTGGACGTCGAGGTGGGCGGGACCGTCGAGGTCGCGTGGACCACGTGGCCCGAGAACGCCGAGCCCGAGTACCACACCACCGACGCGAACGTCACGGGCCTCACCTCCGACCCGGGCGGCGCCTGGACCGGCTTCGGCGGTGCGACGCTCGCGACCCGCGACTCGATGCTCGAGTGGACCAACCTCGACCCGGAGACGGTCGGGTCGGAGGGCGCGCTGATCAGCGCCCCGAAGAACACGGCCGCGGTGCACGCCGCCGTCGCGGCGATGCTGGAGAAGGCGACGGCCGACCGCGAGTCCGCCGTGCCGGTCACCGTGAAGACGCGTGACGAGGCCGCCGAGGCGCAGATCGAGGAGACGGGCGACGGCAACAACTTCGTCGTCGCGGCGATCCTCGGGTTCGCGGCGGTCGCGCTGATCGTGGCCGCGCTCGTCATCTCGAACACGTTCCAGGTCATCGTGGCCCAGCGGGCCCGCACGCTCGCGCTCCTGCGGTGCGTCGGTGCGCTGCGCGGCCAGCTGCGCCGGTCGGTGCTGCTCGAAGCCGCGATCCTCGGGCTCGGCGCCTCGGCGCTCGGTGTGCTGCTCGGCACGGGCGTCGCGCAGGGGGCGCTGTCCGTGCTGCGTCGCATGCAGGACGACATGCCCCTGCCCGCCTACGTCACGCTGACGCCCTCGGTGCTGCTCGTGCCGGTGCTCGTGGGCGTCCTGGTGACGGTCCTCGCCGCCCTGGTGCCGGCTCGCGCCGCCACGCAGGTCAGCCCGGTCGCCGCGCTGCGGCCGATCGACGCGCCCGACGTCGCCTCGCGAGCCGGCAAGCTCCGGCTCGGGTTCGCACTCACGCTCGCCGTCGGCGGGGCCGGCGTGCTCGCGATGGCGCTCCTCGGGTCGGTCGGCAAGCCCGACGAGGCGATCGTCTGGCTCGGCCTCGGCATCCTCGGCGGCGCCGTGTCGTTCGTCGGCGTCCTCGTCGGGGCGGTGTTCTGGGTCCCGTTGATGGTCGCGCTCGTCGGCCGCCTGCTCGGCAAGGCGGGTCCGGCGGCGCGACTGGCGGCCGCGAACACGGTCCGCAACCCGCGGCGGACCGCCGCGACCAGCACCGCGCTGCTCATCGGCGTGACGCTCGTCGCGCTCATGTCCACGGGTGCCGCCAGCGCACGCGCGTCGCTCGCGGCGGAGCTCGACGCCCACTACAACGTCGACGTCGAGGTCACGAGCGCGTCCGGCGGCGTCGAGCCCCTGCCCGCCGACGTGGCGCGCACGGTCGCGGCGGTCCCGGGCATCGAGAGCGCCGTCGACGTGCCCACCGCCGAGGTGTCCATGGGCGACGCGTGGCTCACCGCGCGGGCCCTGACGCCGGAGGTCGAGGCCGTGCTCCGGGACGACCGGATCGCCGCCGCGGCGCGCGACGACCGGATCGTCGTGGCGACTGACGTGACCGAACCTGACGCGCCGGTCACGCACATCGACGAGTTCACGGGACAGCCGGTGGACGGCGGCACGCCCTCGACCCTCGAGCCGGTCATGGTCGACACCGGCCGCCCCGGCTACGCGTACCTGACCCCCGCGACGTTCGACACGATCGTCGGCGAGGTGCCGACGACCACCGTGTGGGCGCGGATCGCATCCGACGCGGACGCGGTCGCCGTGGTCGAGGCGGTGCGCAACTCGCTGGCCGACGAGTCCGTCGTGATCGAGTCGCCCATCTCGCTGCGCGCGCAGTACGAGCAGCTCATCGACACGCTGCTGGCGATCGTCGTCGGCCTGCTCGCGGTCGCGGTCGTGATCGCGCTGGTCGGTGTGGCGAACACGCTGTCGCTGTCGGTCATCGAGCGTCGACGCGAGTCGGCGACGCTGCGCGCCATCGGCCTGACCAAGCGGCGCCTGCGGCTGACCCTCGCGACCGAGGGCATGCTCATCGCGGGTGTCGGTGCCGTGCTGGGCGTGATCCTCGGGGTGCTCTACGGCTGGGCCGGCTCGGCGATCGCGTTCGGTGCGATGGGTGACTCGCGGCTCGCGGTGCCGTGGGGCGACGTGGGCGTGATCATCGCGGTCGCGCTCGGTGCGGGGCTCCTCGCCTCGGTCCTGCCGGCCAGGTCGGCCGTGCGGACGTCGCCCGTCGCGGCGCTCGCGGTGGACTGACCGGCCGCCGCGGCCAGACGTTCAGCGGCGCTTCGGAGTACCGGAGGGGGTACCCGTGGCGCCGCTGGCGTCTGCCCGCGACGCGGCCCCGGTCGTCACCGCGACGACCGCGGGCAGCAGCAGGCCGACGCCCACGACGACGGCCGCCACGAGCACGCCCCACGCCCACACGCTCGACTCGACACCGAGCCACCCGATCGACAGCACGACGAGCATGATCTGCCACGTCATCACGGGCGAGCGCGCCCAGCGACGCCCGCGCCACAGCCCGCGCGCGCCGGCCGCGAGGACGAACGCGATCGCGAGCCCGAACACGATGAGGAAGACGCTCGCCGCGGGCCGCACGGACACCCCGCGCACCAGGTCCACGGCCCAGGCCACGGCCAGGCCGGCCGCGGTCGCAGCCTCCAGGAGCGTCAGGAGGCACACCACGACGAGCGCGGCGGGGCGCCCGGCGGCGGGCGAGGACGGGGAGGAAGCGCTCACGGGCCGAGCCTACGGCGCCCACCCCGGCCGGCCGCCCGCGGGGCAGCGTCGACCGGCCGCGGCGGCAGTCGAGACGGTGCAGCGTGACCCATACCACGTTGGCAGGGGTGCCAATGACATCGAGCCGCTCAATTCGGTCATGACAAGCGCCCGAATCGATCCACGACGTGCGGATCACGCTCGAACGAGTGTGATCAACGCCTCATCCGTAACGGAGTCGAAACCATCTCGTAACCCCTTGTGCGATGGGGAAACGGGTGTGACTCTTGATGCAGCAGGTCTTCAGCCCAGCCCCCCCAACGAAACGTCCGCGACGTCGCGCGCGCCCTCACCAGGGTGCCGTGGTCGTCGTGCGCCCAAGGAGAGTTCGCATGGATTGGCGCCACCGCGCAGCATGTCTCGACGAGGACCCCGAGCTGTTCTTCCCGATCGGCAACACGGGCCCTGCGCTCCTCCAGATCGAGGAGGCCAAGGCCGTGTGCCGTCGTTGCGACGTCGTCGACACGTGCCTCAAGTGGGCCATCGAGACGGGTCAGGACGCGGGCGTCTGGGGCGGGCTGTCGGAGGACGAGCGCCGCGCCCTCAAGCGCCGCACCGCGCGCCAGCGCCGCGCGAGCTGACCGACTGACGCACAGCACTCTCGACGAAGGGCCGGCCACGAGGCCGGCCCTTCGTCGTTCCCGCAGCCGCTCGTCGCGGCCGAGGCGCCAGACCGGTCCGGGCATCAGCCGACCTGGGCGGCGTCGCGCGACGTGCGCAGCTGGACCTCGACGACGACCGCGGTGCCACCCTCGGGCCGCAGCCGCCAGTCGATGCTCCCCCGCAGCTCGTTGGTGACGAGCGTCTGGACGATCTGCGTGCCCAGCCCCGTGCCCGCCCCGCGGCCCTCCGGCACGCCCGAGCCGTTGTCGGCCACCGTCACGCTCAGGTCGTCGCCGTCGCGCTCGACGATCACCTGGACCTCACCGGACTCCCGTCCCGCGAAGCCGTGCTCGACCGCGTTGGTCACGAGCTCGGTGAGCACCAGGGCGAGCGCGGTCGCGTCCTCGGCACGCACCGAGCCGAACGTCCCCGAGACCGTGGTGCGCACGTGCGCCCCCGCCGACGCCGCGTCGGCCGCCAGCCGCAGGCTGCGCCCGACCAGGTCGTCGAACGGCACGCTCTCGTCGATCGTCTGGGACAACGAGTCGTGCACGAGGGCGATCGTCGCGACGCGGCGCATCGCCTCGGTGAGCGCGTCGCGCGCCTCGGGCGAGGTCATCCGGCGCGACTGCAGGCGCAGGAGTGCGGCCACGGTCTGCAGGTTGTTCTTCACGCGGTGGTGGATCTCGCGGATCGTCGCGTCCTTGGTGATGAGCTCGCGCTCACGGCGACGCAGCTCGGAGACGTCGCGGCACAGCAGCACCGCGCCGATGCGCGAGCCCTGCTCGGTCAAGGGCACCGCGCGCAGCGACAGCGCCACCCCGCCCACCTCGACGTCCGTGCGCCACGGCGCGCGGCCCATGAGGACCAGCGGCATCGACTCGTCGACCGTCGCGCGCTGCTCCGGGATGAGGTCGGCCGTGACCTCGACGAGCGAGCGCCCGACGAGGTCGCCGAGCGCGCCGAGGCGGTGGAAGCACGACAGCGCGTTGGGGCTCGCGTACATCACCTCCCCCTCGGAGTTGAGGCGCACGAGCCCGTCGCCCACGCGCGGCGCGCCGCGACGAGGGCCCGTGGGCGCGTCGGGCGCCGGGAAGTCGCCGGTCGCGATCATGCCGAAGACGTCGTCGGCCGCCTCGACGTAGTTCAGCTCGAGCCGGCTGGGCGTGCGAGCCCCGCCGAGGTTGGTCTGCCGGGCGATCACGGCGATCGGTCGCCCGTCGCGCACGACCGGGATCGCCTCCTCACGCACCGCGTACGACCCGAACCACCGGGGCTCGCGCGAGCGCAGCTGGCGCGACTCGTCGAGCGAGCGCTGGAGCTGGGGTCGCTGCCCCTCGGGTGCGCGGGACCCGACGACGTCGTCGTAGTGGACGGTCGCGCCCGTCGACGGGCGGCACTGCGCGATCGCGACGAAGTCGCCGTCGGTGGTCGGCAGCCACAGGACCAGGTCGGCGAACGCGAGGTCGGACACGACCTGCCAGTCGCCGACGAGCAGGTGCAGCCACTCGAGGTCCGCCGGGGGCAGGGGGCCGTGACGCTCGACGAGCACGCTCAGGGTGGACACCCGCCCAGCCTATGTGGCCCTACTAGGCTCGACCGCGCCGCGAACCGCGGCGAGGAACCCGAGGGGGCCGCCCGTGCACCTGTCCGAGATGCTCGTCCTGCCGACCGACCCGCGCACGGCCGCGCGCCTGCTCGCCGACCCTGACTACGTCCGCGAGAAGGTCGTCGCCAGCGGCGCGACGTGCGAGCAGGTCGACGTCACGCACGACGACACGGCACCCGACGACACGGCACCCGACGAAGCGGCACCCCACGGCGCTGCGCCCCACGCGGCGCCGGGTGCCTTCACCGTCACCTCCCGGCGCCTGCTGCCCACCGAGCAGATCCCCCCGCAGGTACGGGCGTTCGTCGGCGACCGCATCGAGGTGCGTCAGGTCGAGGCGTGGGAAGCACCGGACGACGAGGACGCCCGCGTGGGGACGGTCGTCGTCGAGGTGTCCGGCGCGCCCGTACGCCTCGCCGGGCGGGTCACGCTCGTCGCCCACGGACCCGCCGCGACCGCGATCCGGTACGAGGGCGAGCTGCGCGCCGGCGTCCCGCTGTTCGGCGCGGCGGTCGAGGAGGCGACGGCCGGGGCGATCCGCGCGGCGCTCGCGGCGGAGGCACAGGTCGCGCAGCGCCGGCTCGCGTGACTGGACGCGGGCCGCGCCATCAGCCCGCTCGACACGATGGACCACTCCCGGTCACCCGGGAGAGTCACGGGCATCGTCGGGCGATGGTCACGGGAGCGGTTCCGCGCCGTAACGATTCGGTAACGTGGGAACTGTGGAAGTAACCCCTGACCTGCGGTGATACTCGTGTGGGATCGCTACCACGCCCAACTCGGACACCGACCTCCTTGACACCCCGCGGCCGCCCGACGACAGTGTGACCCAGCGCGTGGGAACGCTCCCGCAGACTGCGGAGGGGAGCGCTTCCAAGCGGGGTCTCTCAGACCCACGCCGACGTGGTTCCGGGTGCATGTCCGGGCCCCGAGGCGACAGGTGAGGTACGGCATGGCTGCCGTCCGACTGACAAGGGAGTCACAGTGCGCAAGACCACTCGAAAGTTCCTGGCCGTCACGGCCGGGGTCGCGAGCATCGCCCTCCTGGCGACCGCTTGCTCCGACGACAACGGCGGCGGCGGCACCCCGACGAGCGGCGAGACCAAGAAGGGCGACGACACGACGCCCATCACGCTCACCGTCGCGACGTTCAACAACTTCGGCTACACGGACGAGCTGCTCGCCGAGTACTCGAAGGACCACCCCAACGTCACGGTGAAGCAGACGATCGCTGCCAAGTCCGAGGACGCGCGTACCAACCTCACGACGAAGCTCGCCGCCGGTGGCGCGGGTCTCGCGGACGTCGAGGCCATCGAGATCGACTGGCTGCCCGAGCTCGTGCAGTCGGGTGACAAGTTCCTCGACCTCAACTCGGCGGACGTCGAGGGTCGCTGGCCCGAGTTCAAGACGAAGCCGGCCACGACGGCCAGCGGCGCGCTCATCGGCTACGGCACCGACGTCGGCCCCGAGGCGATCTGCTACCGCCAGGACCTCTTCGAGGCTGCCGGCCTCGAGAGCACGCCTGAGGCGGTCAAGGAGCTGCTCGGTGGCGACGGCGCCACCTGGGACAAGTACTTCGAGGTCGGCAAGCAGTTCACCGACAAGTCGGACAGCGCGTGGTTCGACTCGGCCAACGCCATCTACCAGGGCATGGTCAACCAGCTCGAGGCCGCGTACGAGAACACCGACGGCACGCCGATCCCGCTCGCGGACAACTCGGCCGTCAAGGGCCTGTTCGAGACGGTCACGGGTGCCGACGTCCAGGCGCTCTCGGCCCACCTCGGCCAGTGGTCCGGTGACTGGGACGCCGCGTTCCAGAACAACGGCTTCGCGACCATGCTCTGCCCGGCCTGGATGACGGGCCCGATCGAGGAGCGCGCCGGCGGCATCACCGGTTGGAACGTCGCTGACGTCTTCCCCGGCGGCGGCGGCAACTGGGGCGGCTCGTACCTGACGGTCCCCGCGGCCGGCAAGAACGCCGAGGCTGCCAAGGAGCTCGCGGCGTGGCTCACCTCGCCCGCCACGCAGATCAAGGCGTTCCTCAACGCTGGCACGTTCCCGAGCCAGACCGAGGCGCTCACCGACCCGGCCCTGACGGCGGCGACGAACGACTTCTTCAACAACGCCCCCGTCGGCACGATCTTCGGCAACCGCTACCAGGCGATCAAGGTCACCCCGTTCAAGGGCCCGAACTACTTCTCGATCCACACGACCGTCGCTGACGCGATCACGAAGGTCGACGTCGACAAGTCGGCGGACCAGGCTGCCGCATGGCAGGGCGCGCTCGACGCGTACAACGCGCTGGGTCTGTGACCCCGGTCGGGGTCGGGCGCTCCGGCGCCTGACCCCGACCAGCCGAGAGGCCGACTGACGCTGGTCGGCCCCGGATCCGAGCGGCGCCCGGTAGGTGCCCTCCCCTCGTGGGAGCACGGCACTTACCGGGCGCCGCGTCCACTCACGCCGTCATGAGGTGGTCATGTCCGTCCAGTCACCCGTCGAGCCCGAGAGCGATCTCGCGCCGGCTCCGCGGCAGCCGCGCCGCGTGGGCTTCTCCCAGACGCTCAGCCGCTGGGACGTCAAGGTCTCGCCCTACCTGTACATCTCCCCGTTCTTCATCCTGTTCTTCATCACGGGTCTGTTCCCGATCCTGTACACGGGCTACGTCTCCGTGCACAAGTGGCACCTGCTCCAGGGCCAGGGTGACTTCGTCGGCTTCGACAACTTCGCCGACGTGTTCAAGCAGAAGGACTTCTGGCTGTCCCTGCGCAACACGCTCTCGATCTTCGTGATCTCGTCCGTCCCCCAGGTGATCGCCGCGATCCTCATCGCCGCCCTGCTGGACCAGAACCTGCGCGCCAAGACCTTCTGGCGCATGGGCGTGCTGCTGCCGTACGTCGTCGCCCCCGTCGCCGTCGGCCTCATCTTCGGCCGGCTGTTCGCCGACCAGTCCGGCCTCATCAACAGCTGGCTGGGCGTGATCGGGATCGACCCGGTCCAGTGGCACGTCGATCCGCTCTCGAGCCACATCGCGATCGCCACCATGGTGAACTTCAGATGGACGGGCTACAACGCGCTGATCTTCCTCGCCGCGATGCAGGCCGTCCCGCGCGAGCTGTACGAGGCCGCGATCATCGACGGTGCCGGGCGTGCGCGTCAGTTCTTCTCCGTGACCATCCCGCAGATCCGCGCGACCGTCATCTTCGTCGTCATCACCTCGACCATCGGTGGCCTGCAGATCTTCGACGAGCCGCGCGTGTTCGACCCCGCCGGCGCAGGTGGTGCGTCGCGTCAGTGGCTGACGACGACCCTGTACCTGTACAACACGGGCTGGAGCGGCCAGTACAACCTGGGCCGCGCGGCAGCGATCGCCTGGCTGCTGTTCCTGCTGATCCTCGCGATCGGCATGGCCAACTTCTTCGTGACCAAGAAGATCGCCACCGGAGACGCCTCGCCGTCGAAGAAGAAGATCAAGGCCGCGCAGAAGCGATACGAAGCGCAGAGGAACTCCTGATGAACTCCATCCCCGCCATCGAGCAGGTCGCCGGTCGCGGTGCTGCGCGCGCCGCCGCCCGCAAGTCAGGACGCAAGGTCGGCGGCTACGACCGCCGCCCTCGGGTGTTCAACTACATCCTTCTCGCGCTCGTCGTCGTGATCGGCGTGCTGCCGATCTACTACACGCTGGTGATCGGCTCGTCCGACACGGTGTCGATCGCGCAGAAGCCGCTCCCGCAGCTCTTCCCGGACGCGAGCCTGTTCACGAACTTCAAGAACGTGATCAACGCTCAGGCGTTCAGCTTCTGGCAGGCCGTCGGCAACTCGCTGATCATCGCGGTCGTCGTCTCGGCGTCCACGGTGCTCCTGTCGACGCTCGCCGGGTTCGCGTTCGCCAAGCTGCGCTTCCCCGGCCGTAAGGGCTTGCTGATCTTCGTCATCGCGACGATGGCGATCCCGACGCAGCTCGGCGTGGTGCCGCTGTACATCATCATGACGAAGCTGAACTGGATCGGGCACCTGCAGGCGGTCATCGTGCCGTCGCTCGTGGGCGCCTTCGGTGTGTTCTGGATGACGCAGTACCTCGAGGAGGCTCTTCCGTACGAGCTCATCGAGGCAGCCCGCGTCGACGGTGCGTCGATGTTCCGCACGTTCTGGTCGATCGCCATGCCCGCCGCCCGGCCGGCAGCCGCGATGCTCGCGCTGTTCACGTTCGTCGCCCAGTGGGTCAACTTCTTCTGGCCGTCGATCGTGCTCAACAACCAGAACCCGACGCTGCCACTGGCGATCCGCCTGCTGCAGCAGAACTACTTCGTGGACTACTCGCTGATCATGGCGGGCGTCTTCCTGATGACCCTGCCGCTGCTCATCCTGTTCGCGTTCGCCGGTCGCCAGCTGGTGGCGGGCATCATGGCCGGAGCAGTCAAGGGCTGATCGCCGACGGTCGGGCCGGCAGCGTTGCCGGCCCGACCCCGGGGCCCCCGAGCGCCGATCTCGCGCCTGGCCCCGGACGACTGTCTGGCACACGAAAGGGAACTGACCGATGGTGGTCGAGAACTCACCCCTCGCCCTCGATGGCGACCGTCCGTCTGCGCCGACACTCGAGCAGGTCGCCGAGCGCGCGGGCGTGTCCCGGTCGACGGCCTCGCGCGCGATCAACGGCGGGCTCCGGGTCTCCCCGGACGCGCTGGCCGCAGTCGAAGCCGCAGTCGCCGAGCTCGGGTACACCCCCAACCGTGCCGCTCGCTCACTCGTGACGAAGCGCACCGACTCGATCGCACTCGTCGTGCCCGAGCCGGACGAGCGCGTCCTGTCGGACCCGTTCTTCGCGGGGACCCTCAACGGTCTCAGCACGGCGCTCGCCGACTCCGACATCCAGGTCGTGCTCGTGATCGCCCGCCCTGGCGAGTCCGAGCGCACGGTGCGCTACCTGCGCAACGGGCACGTCGACGGCGCGATCGTCGTCTCGCACCACCGCACCGACGACCTCGACCGCGTGCTGCTGTCGTCGCGCGTCCCGAACGTCTTCGTCGGGCGCCCGCTGTCCGTCGACCCGCGCGAGGTGCACTTCGTCGACACCGACAACGTCGCGGGTGGCGAGATGGCCGCACGCCACCTGATCGAGCGCGGCGTCACGCGCATCGCGACCATCGCCGGCCCGCAGGACATGTCCGCAGGCGTCGACCGGCTCACGGGCTGGCGCTCCGCGGTGCGGAGGGCCGGCATGTCCGACGACGCGGTCCTGCACGGCGACTTCACGCTGGCCTCGGGCGCCCGGCTCGCCCACGAGCTCGTGGAGCGGTACCCCGATGTCGACGGCGTCTTCATCGCGTCGGACCTCATGGCCGCCGGTGCGCTGGCCGCATTCGCGGAGCTCGGCAAGGACGTCCCGGGCGACATCGCCGTGGTCGGTTACGACAACATCGGCGTCGCCACGTCGACGACGCCTCCGCTCACGACGATCGTCCAGCCTGTCGTGTCCATGGCCCGCGCGGCGGGCAACCGCCTGCTCGCACAGCTGCACGGCGAGCAGCTTCCCCGCGAGCCGCTGATCTTCGCCCCCGAGCTCGTCGTACGCGCCTCGGCCTGACCGTCGCGGCCCGCCCGCCCGGCCGTGAGCCGCCCACCCGGGCCGCTCAGGGCGCCCCGTCACGCACGACGCAGGGGGTCGTGCGCGACGCGCCCACGGTGCCGTGCATCTGCGCCACCCGGCGTGACGGTGGCAGAGTGGCCCGCGTGACGTCGCCGTTGACCACAGCCCTCGCCCAGCTCTCCTCCGCCGTCGAGATCCTCGGCTACTCCCCCGGCCTGCACGAGATCCTCGCCACGCCTCGTCGTGAGATGCACGTCGCCGTGCCTCTGCGGCGGGACTCGGGCGAGATCGTGCTGCACCGCGGCTACCGCGTGCAGCACAACATCTCGCGTGGCCCCGGCAAGGGCGGTCTGCGCTACGCCGCGGGGGTCGACATCGACGAGGTCCGCGCACTCGCGATGTGGATGACCTGGAAGTGCGCCGTGGTCGACGTGCCGTACGGCGGTGCGAAGGGCGGGGTCGCGATCGACCCCCGGGAGTACTCGAGCGCCGAGCTCGAACGGGTGACGCGTCGCTACACCTCGGAGATCATGCCGATCATCGGCCCCGAGCGGGACATCATGGCACCCGACATCGGCACCGACGAGCAGACGATGGCCTGGGTCATGGACACCTACTCGGTCAACCAGGGCTACACGATCCCGGGCGTCACCACCGGCAAGCCGCTGCCCGTCGGCGGCTCGCTCGGGCGCGCCACCGCGACCGGACGCGGCGTGGTGCACGCTGCGGCCGCCGCGCTCGCCGACGACGGTGTCGACCTGTCCGAGGTCCGCGCCGCCGTCCAGGGCTTCGGCAAGGTCGGTTCGCACGCGGCGCACTGGCTGCACGAGGCGGGCACGCGAGTCGTCGCGGTGACCGACGTCGACGGCGGGACGCGCAACGACGACGGGCTCGACGTCGCGGCGCTGCTCGCGCACGTCGCGACCGGCGCACCGGTCAGCACGTTCGAGGGCGGCTCCGCGGTGTCGAACGACGAGATCTTCGGCCTCGACGTGGACCTGCTGATCCCGGCGGCCGTCGAGGGCGTGCTCGACGCCGACACCGCGTCGAGCGTCAAGGCGCGGTGGGTCGTCGAGGGAGCCAACGGGCCCACGACGCCCGAGGGCGACCGCGTGCTCGCCGACCGCGGCATCGTCGTCGTCCCGGACATCCTCGCGAACGCGGGCGGCGTCGTGGTCTCGTACTTCGAGTGGGTGCAGGCCAACCAGGCGTACTGGTGGACCGCCGAGGAGATCGCTGATCGGCTCGCGCAGCGGATGCACGCCGCGTACGCGAGCGTGTCTGAGACCGCGCGCGACCAGTCGCTCTCGCTGCGCGACGCCGCGCTCGCGATCGGGGTGCGACGCGTCGCGGAGGCGCACCAGATCCGCGGCCTCTACCCCTGACGGGCAGGGGCGTCGGCCGCCGTCGTCAGGCGGTCGGCGCCGGGGCGTCCGCGCGGGTGAGGACCAACCCGTCCCCCGCCGGTGCGACGAGCTCGACCACCGCCGCGGGCGAGTCCTCCTCCGTCCGCTCGAGCAGCGGGTCCGCGGCGCTCAGCGCGGCGCCGTCGGCCGCGCGCAGCTCGAGCGGCTCGGCAAGCAGGCGCAGGAGCTCGGCCTCCTGCCGCATCGCGGCGGGCGGTCCGGCCATGAGCGTCGAGGCCATCGGCCCGAACCTCAGCTCGTCGCCGTCGACCGACCAGGTCCCCCGCAGCCGGTTCACACCGCCCGTGCCGAAGACCTGCCCGTCGCCGTCGAACGTCAGCGAGGCGGTCCGCTCGGTCTCGGCAGCGGGCTCTCGCGCGGACGCGTCCGCGGCGGTCGTGGGCGTCCGCACGCTCACGTGCCACTCCCCGACGAGCTGCAGCATGACCCGATCATGGCACCGGCGACCGCGATCGGCCCGCGGTCGCGGTCCGGCCCGGTCTGCTGCACGCGTCAGCCCTGCGGCCGTCAGCCCTGCGCACGCTGGCCCTGCGTCGGCCGGCCGAGCCGGTCAGCCGATCGGCTGGCGGTCCGCCCACGCCTCGAGCGTCGTGCGGGGGCCCGTGTAGAACGGGATCTCCTCGCGCACGTGGCGACGCGCCTCGACGGCGCGCAGCTCGCGCATGAGGTCGACGATCCGGTGCAGCTCGGACGCCTCGAACGCGAGCAACCACTCGTAGTCCCCGAGCGCGAACGCCGAGACCGTGTTGGCGCGCACGTCGGGGTAGTCGCGCGCCGCGTGCCCGTGCTCCACGAGCATGCGGCGCCGGTCCTCCTCCGGCAGGACGTACCAGTCGTACGAGCGCACGAACGGGTACACGCACAGGTAGTCGCCCGGCTCCTCGCCGGCGAGGAACGCGGGCACGTGGCGCCGGTTGAACTCCGCGGCGCGGTGCAGCCCGACCACGGACCACACCGGCAGCAGGTGACGCCCGAGGTCGCTGCGGCGCAGCCGCTGGTAGGCGCCCTGCACCTGCTCGACGGTCTCGGCGTGCCACCAGACCATGAGGTCCGCGTCCGCGCGCAGCCCCGCGACGTCGTACCAGCCGCGCACGACGAGATCGGCGTCCTCACCGACGGCGGCCCGCGCCTCCGCGACGAGCTCGGCACGCTCGGCGTCGTCGGCCGGGAGCACCTCCTCGAGCGCGAACACCGACCACATCGTGTAGCGGATGGTGGAGTTGAGGGTCTCGTGGTCGACCTCGGTCACGGACGATCCTTCCGTCAAGGGGGCGGGGGCGACGAGCTCAGCGCAGGGGGTCGAGCGAGCACGCGGCGGGGCGACCCGAGTCGACGCCGGCCTGGCGCCGGCAGCAGTCGGGCACGCACACGTCGTTGCGGGCCGGCAGCGCGCCGACCGTCGCGGGCTCGACGGTCGGCAGCCCGGCCGCGACCGCACGCTCGGTGGCGGCACGCTCGAGGATCAGGTCGACGAGACCGCGGACGAACGGCTCGCGCGTGCCGACGGTGTCCGCGCGCACCGCGGTCATCGACAGCGCCTCGGCGGTCTCGAGCGCCTCGGTGTCGAGGTCGTAGACGACCTCCATGTGGTCGGAGACGAAACCGATCGGCGAGAGCACGACCGCGTCGACGCCGCGGCCCGCGAGGTCCGTCAGCAGGTCGTTGACGTCGGGCTCGAGCCACGGCTGGCTCGGCGGTCCGGAACGCGAGCAGTACGCGAGGTCCCACTCGACCGCACGGCCCAGCCGCTCCCCGACCGCGGCCGCCACCGTCGCGGCGACGTCGAGGTGCTGCGCGGCGTACGACGGTCCGCCGAGACCGGACGCCTCCTCCATCGTGTGCGGGATGGAGTGCGTGACGAACACGAGCCTCGCGCCTGCGGGGACCTTGCCGAAGGCCTCGGTCACGGCGTCGACGTTCGCCTCGACGAAGCCCGGGTGGTTGAAGTAGGCGCGCAGCTTGTCGAGCGACAGGGGGTGCTCACCGTCGGGCAGGCCGAGGTCCGAGCCCAGCTCCTCGAGCGTCGACCAGAAGTCCTCGCGGTACTGCCGGCACCCCGAGTACGACGCGTACGCGCTGGTCACGAGCGCGAGGACCCGGCGGTGACCGTCCGCGTACGCCGCCGCGAGGGCGTCCTTGGTGTAAGGGCTCCAGTTGCGGTTGCCCCACACGACGGGCAGGTCGATGCCGCGGCGCTCGAGCTCGGCCGTCAGCGCGCGCTGCAGGGCCAGGTTCTGGCGGTTGATCGGGCTCGCCCCGCCGAAGTGGTGGTAGTGCTCGGCGACCTCGGCGAGACGCTCGTCCGGGATGCCCTTGCCCGCGGTGACGTTCCGCAGGAACGGGAGCACGTCGTCGGGGCCGTCCGGACCGCCGAACGAGGCGAGCAGGAGGGCGTCGTAGGGCGCGACCGGGTTCACGGAGGACTCGTCAGGCACAGGTCGATCATCGCACCGCGGCGTCGGCGCCACCGTCCGCCGGGCGCCGAGGCGGCGTGACATCGAACGGACAGAACGTCAGGATCCGCCTCAGCCCTTCACCGCGCCGCCGAGCCCGGCACCCCGCAGGAACATGCGCTGGAACACCAGGAACATCACCACCGGGATGAGTGTGGAGATCGCGAGCGCCGCCATCAGGGTGCCCTTGTCGACGTTCGCCATCGACTGCAGGTAGACGGACAGCGGCTTGACCGACGCGGACTTCAGCACCAGGAACGGCCACAGGAAGTCCTTCCAGGACGCGATGACGGCGAACACGGACACCACGCCGAGGATCGGCCTGCTCATCGGCAGCACGATCGACCAGAACACGCGCACCGGCCCCGCGCCGTCGACGCGCGCGGCCTCGAAGATCTCCCGGGGCAGCGAGTCGAAGAACCGCGAGACGAGCACGACGTTGAACGCGCTGGCCCCCGCGGGCAGCCACACCGCGAGGTAGCTGTTGATGAGCGTCTCGCCGACCGGCGGGTCGACGATGATCTGGTAGAGCGGGATCAGCAGCACCACGGCGGGGACGAACAGCGTCGTCAGCACCGCCCAGCTGAGTGCCTTGGCCCACCGCGGCCGCAGCACCGAGAGCACGTAGCCGCCGGTCGTCGCGACGACGACCTGGACGAACCACGACCCGAGCGCGACCCACACGGTGTTCAGGAAGTACTGCCCGATGTGGTACCTCGTGAACGCCTGGTCGACATTCTTCGTCGTGAAGCCGTTCGGGAACAGCGCCAGCGGCTGCGTGAGGATGTCCTGCGTCGGGGTGAAGGCGAACTTGGCGAGCAGCAGCAGCGGCCCCAGGCACCAGACGACGAGCAGCAGCAGCAGCGCGAGGTGCATGCCGCGCCACGTCCACGCGACGCGCGGACGTCGCCAGTCGGCGCTCGACAGCGCGCCACGCTCGCGCTCGTCGGCGCGGGCCTGCCGACGGCGCCGCGAGGGCCGAGCCTGCCGCGCTCCGGTCCCCGGTGCGTCGCCCGGTCCCGAGGCGGTGCGCGCGTCCGGACGTGGGTCGGCGGTGGTCGCGGCGAGGGGCGAGGTGGCGGTCACGACGTGCTCCAGGATCGCGTCACACGGAAGTACAGCAAGGACAGGACGGCGAGGACCGCAGCGAGCAGCAGACTGAGCGCGGTCGCCTCGCCGAAGTTGTTGCCCAGGTTGGCGAACGCGAGGTTGTAGACGCGCAGCATGATCGTCTCGGTCGCGTGGTTCGGACCGCCGTTGGTGAACAGGAACGGCTCGAGGAACACCTGGGCGGTGCCGATGACCTGCAGGATCAGGG
>NZ_LFKW01000146.1:46652-47500 GCF_001040865.1 Cellulomonas sp. A375-1
CGGAAGGGTCACGTGCCAGACCTTGCGCAGCACCGACGCGCCGTCGACCTCGGCCGCGTCGTACAGCTCGGCGGGCACGCTGATCAGCGCGGCCAGGTAGATGATCACCGTGCCGCCCGCGGCGGCCCACGTCGCCTCCAGGACGAGCGAGGGCATCGCCCATGTCGCGTCCGCGAGCCAGGGGTACGGGCCCAGGCCGACCCAGCCGAGCACGGTGTTGAAGACCCCCTGCGGTCGCGGGTCGTAGAAGAACTTCCAGAGCAGCACGGCCACCACGGGTGGCACGACGACGGGCAGGTACGCGAGCACCGAGTACAGCCCCTTGCGCCGGCGCACCTCGCTCATGAGCACGGCGCCGACGAGCGGGATCGGGTACCCGAACACGAGCGCGAGCAGGGCGAACCACCCCGTGTTCCGGATCACGGTCGGCAGCAGCGGGTCTGAGAGCACCGCGCGGAAGTTGTCGAGGCCCACCCACGTGGGCGCGTCGACGAGATTCGTCTTCTGCAGGCTCATCTCCACCGCGGACACGATCGGCCACCAGGAGAACAGGCCGAACACGACGAGCAGGGGCACCGCGAAGAGCACCGCGCTCAGTCCGCCGCGGCGCGCCCACGTCACGGGCGTGCGGCGCCGGGGTGCGCGCCGCGTGGCCTCCGCCCGCGGCGGGGGGCTGACGACGTCGGACGTGGTCATCGTGGCCTCTCGGGGTCGTCCCGCGGTGCGGGGGAAACGGCGGGGGTCGAACGGCTGCAGGGTCGAACGGCTGCAGGTTCGGACGGCTGCAGGTTCGGACGGCTGCAGGTTCGGACGGCTGCGGGGTCGGACGGCGGCGGGTCGGGCGGGCG
>NZ_LFKW01000146.1:47579-58307 GCF_001040865.1 Cellulomonas sp. A375-1
TCGCGGCGTCGATCGCCGCCTGCGCCGCCGTGGTGGCGGTCGCGAGCAGGCCGTCGATGTCGGCGCCCTGGTCCGTGATCACCGCCTGCACGACCGGGAACAGCTGGTTGTAGAGGTCCTGGGTGGCGACCGAGGCCTCCGGCACCAGCGTCTGGGTGAACATGACGTCGGTGTAGCCCTGCATGTCCTCGAGCGGGACGTTCACGTAGTCCTTGATCCAGCCGAGGTTCTCCTCGTACAGCGCCTCGGAGAAGATCGGCAGCACCGGGGTGCCGACGGCCTGCGCCGGGTCGGCCTCGGCGCGAGTCTGCGCGTCGGCGACGGCCTGGTCCTTGTCCTGCAGCTTCGACAGGTACCACCAGTCGATCCACTTGACCGCGGCGTCCTTCTCGGCGTCCGTCGAGTCCTTGCGGACCGCGGCGAGCGTGCCGCCCGTGAGGGCACCGCCGTCGCCCGACGTCGGGATCGCCGTGAGGCCGTAGCCCCAGTCGGCGGTCACGCCGTTGCCCTCGACGAGAGCGTTGTAGACGTCCGAGCCCGACGTGTACATCGCGAGCTCGCCACCGCCGAAGGCCGCGTTGATCTCGCCCCAGCCGAGATCGGCCCGCGCGAGCAGGGAGTCGTCCTCCCAGCGCAGCGCCTTGAGCCACTCGAGGTGCTCCTTGACCGCCGGGTCGTCGAGCGACGCGGTGTAGGTACCGTCGCCGTTCGCGGTCTCGATGACGCCACCGCGCGCGTTGGCGCCGGCGGCGAGCTGCCAGCCGCCCGAGGCGTCGAGCGCCATCGTCGCGTAGCCCGCCACGCCCGTCTTGTCGTGGATCGTCTTGGCCGCCGCGCGGACCTCGTCCCACGTCGTCGGCGGGTCGTCCGGGTCGAGCCCGGCCTGCTCGAAGAGGTTCCGGTTGTAGTGCAGCGCGACCGCGTAGATCGACTTCGCCGGGACCGCGAAGATCGTGCCGTCGGCGTCCTGCCCGTTCGCGAGCAGGGACTCGTTGAAGTCCTCGCCGTAGGGCAGCGCGCGGACCTGGGCGTCGATGTCCGCGAGCTGACCGTTCTCGATGAGCGTCTTGCCGTCGGTGAGCGGGATCTCGAACACGTTGGGCAGCGTGCCACCTGCGAGCTGCGTGGTGAAGGTGGAGTTCAGCCACTCGTAGTCCTCGGTCTCCACCGTGATCCCGGGGTACTTCTCCTCGAACGCCGCGACGCGGTCGGCGAGCTGCTGCTTGGCGGCGTCGTCGGCCGTCGGCAGCAGACCCGCGACGCGGATCGTGACCTGGGTGCCTGTCGGCGAGCCGGCGCTGGTCGAGCCGGTGTCCGGCTCGTCGCCGCCGCTGTCGCACGCGGCCAGCAGGCCGAGCGAGAGCACGCCGGCTGCGGCGAGCGCAGTGGTGCGGTTGAACCTCATCGTCACTCCTTCGTGAGGGCGCCCGGCGCGGGCCGGTCGCTGCGGGGGTTCTGCTGGGCGGTGCTGTCGTCGATGCGGTCAGGGAGCGTCCGGCAGGGCGCGGAGCCACGCGGCGGTGTCGCGTGGCAGGAGTCCCGTGACGAGCCGGTCGCTCGTGAGCAGGACGTCGGCGTGGGGTGGCAGCTCGACGGGTTCCGCGCCGAGGTTGACGACGCAGACGACGTCCCCGCGCGAGAACGCCAGCGTCTCGCCGGGCACGTCGAGCCAGGTCAGCGGCTCGTCGCGCAGCGCCGGCTCGACGCGGCGGCGGGACAGGAGGTCGCGGTAGAGGTGGAGCATCGAGCTCGGGTCGCTCGCCTGGTGCTCGACGGTGAGCTCGGCCCAGTCGGGCGGCTGCGGGAGCCACGTCGACGACCCGCTCGGGCCGAAGCCGTACGGCGACCCGGACCCCGACCACGGCAGCGGCACGCGGCACCCGTCGCGCCCCGGGTCGACGCCCTGCGAACGGAAGTGCATCGGGTCCTGGAGCACCTCGAGCGGCAGGTCCTCGACCTCCGGCAGCCCGAGCTCGTCGCCCTGGTAGACGTACAGCGCACCGGGCAGCGCCGCCGTCAGCAGGGCGGCGGCTCGCGCACGGCGGCGGCCGAGCGCCACGTCCGTCGGCGTGCCGAAGCGCTTGGCGGCGAAGGCGAACGACGAGTCCGCCCGCCCGTACCGCGTCACGGGTCGGGTGACGTCGTGGTTCGACAGCACCCAGGTCGCCGGGGCACCGATCGGACCGTGCGCGGCGAGCGTCGTGTCGATCGACTCCCGCAGCTGCGCGGCGTCCCACGGCCGGGCCATGAAGTCGAAGTTGAACGCCGTGTGCATCTCGTCGGGACGCAGGTACCGCGCGAAGCGCGCGCGGTCTGCGAGCCAGACCTCGCCGACCAGGACCCGCGCGGGCGAGTACGAGTCCGCGATCGCGCGCCACGACCGGTAGACGTCGTGGATCTCGTCCCGGTCGACGTGCGGGTGCTCGCCCGGGCCCGGGTGCTCGGGGTACTCCGGCAGCGCCGGGTCCTTCACGAGCAGCGCTGCCGAGTCGATCCGGATGCCGGCCACGCCGCGGTCGAACCAGAACCGCAGGACGTCCTCGAACTCGCGGCGCACGTCGGGGTGCGACCAGTTGAGGTCCGGCTGCTGCGGGGCGAACAGGTGCAGGTACCACTCCCCTGGCGTGCCGTCAGGGTTGGTCGTGCGGGTCCAGGTGCTGCCCTGGAAGTCCGAGACCCAGCGCGTCGGCATCTGCGCACCGTCGGGGCCCTTGCCGCGGTGGAACCAGAAGCGCGCCCGCTCAGCCGAGCCGGGTGGCGACGCGAGGGCCGCGCGGAACCACGCGTGCTGGTCGGAGACGTGGTTGGGGACGATGTCGATGATCGTGCGGATGCCGTGCGCGAGCGCGTCGGCGACGAGCCGCTCGGCCTCCTCGAGCGTCCCGAACGCGGGGTCGATCGCGCGGTAGTCGGCCACGTCGTACCCGCCGTCGGCCAGCGGCGAGACGTACCAGGGGGTGACCCAGATGGCGTCGACGCCCAGGTCTCGCAGGTAGGGCAGGCGCGACCGCAGGCCCGCGAGGTCGCCCGTCCCGTCGCCGTTCCCGTCGGCGAAGCTGCGCGGGTAGACCTGGTAGATCACCGCGTGCCGCCACCAGGCGGACTCGGCGGTGGTCGCCGTGGTGTGCGCCGTGATCGGCTGCAGAGCGGAGGACGTCGTCGTCACAGCGCAGACACTAAATCTCTGAACAGAATGCGCGCAAGAATCTGACAAGAGCGTTACCGAAGCGTGACAGAGCTCCCTCAGGGGCGCTCGCGCACCGGACGCCGCGCCGGAGCGGCGGCGTTCGGTGAAGGACGGCGGGTGGGGAGCCAGGAGTCGCCGGTCAGCGCGTGGCGGCCGGCGCAGGGGCCGTCGAGCCGCGCACGACGAGCTCGGGCTCGAAGAGGAGCTCGTCCTGCGGCACCGCGGCCCCGTTGATCTGGCTCACGAGCAGGTCGATCGCCGCACGCCCCATCGGCTCGATCGGCTGGCGCACGGTGGTCAGCGGCGGCTCCGTGCAGTTCATGAACGCCGAGTCGTCGTAGCCGACCACCGAGACGTCGTCGGGCACGCGCAGGCCCGCGCGCCGCGCAGCCCGGATCACGCCCAGGGCGATCGGGTCCGAGGCGCACACGATCCCCGTGACGCCCTCGCGCAGCAACCGCGTCGCGGCGGCCTGCCCGCTCTCGAGCGAGTACGCGGATCGCACGACGTCACCGGCGCCGAGCTCGACCCCGAGCCTCGCCGCGACCGCGCGCGCCGCGTGCAGCTTGCGCTCGGAGGGCACGTGGTCGGCGGGGCCGAGCACGAGGCCGACACGCGTGTGCCCGAGCGCCACGAGGTGCCCGAGCGCCTGCTCGATCGCCACCTCGTCGTCGCAGGACACCCGCGGGAAGGCGAGCTCCTCGATCGAGGCGTTGATCAGGACCACCGGCAGGTGGCGGTCCGAGAGCCGCTCGTAGTGCCCGTGCGCCGCGTCCCGCTGCGCGTAGTTGCCGCCCGCGAACACGATGCCCGAGACCTGCTGGCCGAGCAGGAGCTCGACGTAGTCCGCCTCGGACACACCCCCGGCGGTCTGCGTGCACAGCACGGGGGTGAAACCCTGCTGGGCCAGTGCACCGCCCACTACCTCGGCGAACGCCGGGAAGATGGGGTTCTGCAGCTCCGGGAGGACGAGTCCCACGAGGCGTGCGCGCTCACCGCGCAGCTTCGTCGGGCGCTCGTACCCGAGCACGTCGAGCGCGGTGAGCACCGCCTCGCGCGTCTGCTCCGAGACTCCTGGCTTGCCGTTGAGCACGCGGCTGACGGTCGCCTCAGAGACGCCGACCTTGCGTGCCACCTCTGCGAGTCGCCGTGACATGCCTCGCATCGTAGGGCAAGCCGGCGCAAGCCGCTTGCGGATCGACGCAAGCGGCTTGCGCACCGCCTCGTGCGGGCGCCCGCACCGCCGAGGCGACCGGCGCGCGACCTCGTCGGGTCAGCGCGCGGGCTGCAGCACCAGCGCGTCGGCGATGCCCTGCGCCCACTGCTCGACGATCTCGAAGTTGCGGTGGTCGCCCGCCTTGGCCCGCGCACCCGCGATGATCGCGCGCTCCGCGAAGGACAGCGCCGCCATGTCCAGGCGCCCGCGGAAGCTGCGGTGGCCGCGGGCACGCAGGGCCGCGCCGACGCCGGCGAGCTCGTGGGGCGAGTTCGCGGCCGCCGCGGGCTGGGTCGCCAGGCCCGACGAGAACAGCCACACGAACCGCGGCGGGCCACCCTGCTCGACGCGCTCCGCGAGCGCACGCGCCGACGGGAGCCAATGGCCGGTGTAGACGGCGGATCCGAGGACGAGGGCGTCGAAGCCCTGCGCGTCGACGAGGTCCTCGGGTTCGCGCAGCTCGACGTCATGACCACGCGCACGCAGCACCTCGGCCACGCGTTCGCCGATACCCCACGTCCCGCCATGACGCGACGCCACCGCGACGAGCACCTTCATTGCCGACCTCCCCGTAGTCCGTCCTCCATGGTGCGGCGCGGCGCCCAGGTACGCGTGGGTCCTCGGTCCTGACTTGACGTCATCTCACTGGCCGATCCGGGCAGTCCCACCATGTGACACGCGAGCGAGGAGTCCGGCTCAGGTGGCAGCTGGCTCAGGGGATGGTCGACTGGCGCGCGCGCAGCGTGTCGGTCAGTCGGCGCAGAGTGGCCAGCTCGTCCGCGTCGAGCGCGCCGCCGACGAGCCGGTGGATCTGCTCGACGTGGCGACGGCCGATCGCGCGCTGCTCGCGCGCGCCCTCGTCGGTGAGGGTCACGACCACGCCGCGCCCGTCGTCGGTGGCCGGCGACCGACGGACGAGTCCGCGCAGCTCGAGCCGCTCGACGAGGCGCGACAGGCTCGGCTGCGTCAGCAGGCTCTGCGCCCCGAGGTCGCGCAGGCGCGCCGCGCGACCCTCGCAGCGCGAGAGCGTGAACAGCACGTCGTACTCCCGCACCGACATGTCGCCCCACACGTCCTCGGCCGAGAACCGCCGCATGAGCGCGACCTGCGCGCGGAACAGCGACTCCCAGGCCTCGGCCGCCTCGCGGGCCGTCGGTCCTCCCGCCGATCCCCCCACACCGATCCCCTCTCGCGACTGTCGAGGCGTGCGCCGCGACCTCGGGCGGCGCTGACCTCGTCGGACACCCACGTCCGCGCACACTGTCGCACGCTCCTGCGCGCACGTCAGGGCACCGCGCGCGTCGACGGCACGAGCGTGACGGGCGCGCTGATCCCGGTCGGTGCCCCCCGGCGCGCCGGCGCGTCGCGCGGGCGTCTAGCCTGGGGCGATGAGCACCGAGGCGGGCACCACGACCGGATCCGGCACGACGTACGTCGTCGTCGACGGCGAGAACATCGACGCGACGCTGGGCACCGCGATCCTGGGCGCACGGCCCGCCCCCGACCAGCGTCCGCGCTGGGAGCGCGTGCTGGCGTTCGCGCAGCAGCAGTGGGGCCAGGACGTGAAGGGGCTCTTCTTCCTGAACGCCTCCAACGGCTCGCTGCCGATGAGCTTCGTGCAGGCGCTCCTCGCGATCGGCTTCCAGCCGATCCCGCTGTCGGGCGAGGCGCACGAGAAGGTCGTCGACATCGGCATCAAGCGCACGCTCGAGGCGATCGCGCAGCGGTCGGGCGACGTCATGCTCGTCAGCCACGACGGCGACTTCGCGGCTGAGCTCGCGACGCTCGTCGACGACGACTCGCGGCGCACCGGGCTCATCGCCTTCCGCGAGTTCACGTCGACCGCGCTGTCGGGCCTGATCGCGCAGGGGCTGCACGCGTTCGACCTGGAGCACGACGTGCAGGCCTTCAACGTGTCGCTGCCGCGCGTACGGATCATCCCGCTCGAGCAGTTCGACCCGACGCGCTACCTCTGACCGGACCGCGCCGGGCGAGGGCCGGAGGTCCCAGAGCAGGTCACGGGACCGTAACGGTTACCCGATACTCCGCCGAAGTTACCTAGTACCGCTCGTCCTTTACCTAGTACCCCATGGTCACGGTAATCGGGCCGCTGGTAGACAGTCGCGCGGCCGGACGTCGACGAGGACGACCGGCCCCGGAGTCCCCGGCCGAGTCCACGACGAGGTGGTCAATGAAGCGCAACGTGTTGGCGGGGCTCGTCCTCGCCGTCCTCACGACGGTGGTGGTGGGACTGTCCCTCCTGGGTGCCGACGTGGCACCGGTGGTCCTGCTCGGCGCGGCCCTCGGCGGCGTCCTGGGCCTCGTGCCGGGCGGCTCGGTGGCCGCGCGCGTCGCGGGCTTCCTCGCCGGTGCGGCGCTCGCGTGGGTCGGCTACCTGCTGCGCGCCGCGGCGCTGCCCGACTCGACCGCCGGTCGCGCGGTCGCGGTGCTGATCGTGCTCGCCCTGACCGTCGGCGTGGTCGCCGTCGCGCGCGGCAGGGTCCCGCTGGGGACGCTGCTGCTCGGCGTCGCGGCGGTCGCCGGCGCGTACGAGCGGGTGTACGCCCAGGACCCGACCTCGGTGGTCTCGACCTCGATCGCCACCATCAGCGGCGTGCTCCTCGCCGCGGCCGTCGGCCTGCTGGCCACGGTCTTCCTCGGCCCGGCCGAGGCGGCGGCGCCGGTCGCCGAGGCGTCCGAGGACGCGACCACGCCCGCCCACGGTCTTCCGCTCGCGGCGGCCGTCCACACCGAGCCCCGACGCCCCGCGGCGCAGCCCGTGCTCCAGGAGCCGCGGACGTTCTCCCCCGAGTCCGCGGCTCACCGTCCCTCGCTCGCCCTCGACCCCCGCCCGGAGGCCTGACGTGCGTCGCATCCTTCCCGTCGTCGCTGTCACCGCGACGCTCCCCCTGGTGCTCGGCACCGCCGCCGTCGCCGCCGACGACTCGGGCGACGTCAGCGTCGTCAACACCGAGACCGTGCAGGCGAAGCTCGACGCCACGGGCGCCGTCAAGGAGGCGCGCGTCTACGAGCAGCTCGCCCTGACGGGGCACGGCACCACGACGATCTCCAACCCGGTCTCGACGAGCGGCCTGCGCAACCTCGACGGCTTCGGCTCGTTCCGGGTCGAAGACGGTCGCCTCGTGACCCAGGTCGACGTGGACGGCGAGAAGCGTCTGCGCACCGTGAGCGACTTCGACGGCGACCTGCCGCTCGGCGTCGACATCCGCTACTCGCTCGACGGCAAGACCGTGGCGCCCGGCGACGTCGTCGGCCGGTCCGGCCTGCTCGAGGTGCACTACACCATCACGAACCTGACGAGCCGCGAGGACGAGGTCACGTTCGACGACGGCCGCGGCGGCACGGGAACGGCCACCGCCACGACGGTCGTCCCGATGATCGGCCAGCTCGTCACGACGCTCCCGTCGACCTTCACCGACGTGCAGTCGGGCGAGGCCGGGATCGCGGGCGACGGGCGCGGCGGCACGCGCCTGACCTTCCAGATGACGCTCTTCCCCCCGATCGGCGCGCCGACCGCGGAGTTCGGCTACACGGCGCAGATCACGAAGGGCGTCGTCCCGGCCGCCTCGCTCACGTCGATGCCGGTGTCGCCGCTCGAGTACCCGTCGTTCAAGGGCGGCTCCGCGAGCTACGCGTCGGGCGCCGAGTCGGGCGTCGACCTGACGACCGGTGCCATCACGATCAACGACAACCTGCTGCGGCTGCACGACGGCGCGGCCGAGCTGCTCGCGGGCATCGAGCAGCTCAACGACGGTGCGGGCACGCTCCGCGACGGTCTCGCGCTCGAGGCCGCACCGGGTGCGGGCGACCTCGCCGCGGGGCTCAACGACAAGCTCCTGCCCGGCTCCCGGACGCTCGCCGACGGCCTCAACGGCCAGATCGTCCCCGGCGCGCGAGACCTCAGCGCCGGGCTCGTCGGCCAGCTCGCTCCCGGGGCCAAGAGCCTCGCCGAGGGGCTCAACGACAAGCTCGCACCGGGCGCGGCGTCCCTCGCCGAGGGCCTGACGGACGTCGCGGCACCGGGTGCCGCCGCGCTCGCGAAGGGGCTCAACGACAGCGCCGCACCGGGTGCGGTCGAGCTCGCCGCGGGCGCCGCGGCTCTCGACACGGGCCTGGCCAGCGCTCGGCTGAAGGCTCCCGCCCTCATCGCAGGCCTGACCCAGGTCGACGAGGGGCTCGCGAAGATCGACAAGGGCCTCGCCGACCTCTCGACGCAGATCGGCGGACTGCCGACCAAGGCACAGCCCCTGCGCGACGGGATCGCCCGGATGCGCGCCGGCATCGGCTCGACCGCGGCTCCCGCCCCGGGACAGCAGCCGACGCTCCTGTACGCGGTCAACGCGATGCGCACGCAGCTCGGGACCGCGTCCTCCACGGCGACGAGCACGGTGACCTCGATCGGTGAGCTCAAGCTCGGCGTCACCGACCCGACCGCGGGGCTCGCCGCCTTCACGGCGATGCTGCCCGCCGGCGCGCAGGCCTCGTACACGGCGGGGCTCGGCCGGGTCGCCGGTGGGCTCGACCAGCTCAGCGACGGCATGACCACGTCGGCCACGCAGCTCGGCACCGCGGCGGCGACCCTCGCGCTCGTCCAGTGCGGCCTGTCGTCTGCCTCGCTCCCCGCGTGCGACCCCGCCAAGCCGGGCCTGCTCGAGGGCCTCGGCGGCATCGACGCCGGCATCGGCCAGCTCGCGACGACCGTGGTGGACTCCGTCCAGGGCGGCGTCGGCACGTCGAGCGACACGGCCGAGGACGGCACCCTGCGCGGCGGCGTGAACAGCGTCCGTGCGGGCGTCGGCCAGATCCAGGGCGGCGGCGGCGAGCTCGTCGCCGGGCTCGGCAAGCTCGGTGACGGCGCATCGAAGCTCAGCACGGGCGCGGGCCGGCTCTCGACCGGTCTGGCCGACGCCGCGAGCGGGTCGCAGGACCTCGCCGACGGTCTGGCCGGAGCCGCGACGGGCGCCGCCGCGATCTCCGACGGGCTCGGCACCGCGGCGGCGGGCTCGACCAAGGTCTCGGACGGGCTCGGCTCGGCGGCCTCCGGGTCGCAGCGCCTGCTCGCCGGGCTGCAGGCGGCCGCGACCGGTTCGCGCACGCTGTCCTCGGGCATCGGCACAGCGGCCTCGGGCTCGAGCACCCTGGCGGCGGGCATCCAGCGCGCGGCCGACGGCTCCGAGCAGCTCGCCGACGGCCTCGGCACGGCGGCCGGCGCTGCACCTCAGCTGGTCGACGGTGCGCAGCAGCTGTCGGACGAGGGCACCTCGAAGCTCGTCGAGTCCGGTGCGACGACCGCGGCGAAGTTCGGGACGGGCTACGCCGTCCTCGCCGCGGGCGCCGCCCGCACGGCCGAGGAGGGCATGGCGTACGGCGCCCCCGAGGGGGCGACCGGGGCCACGGCGTACTCGATCGAGATCGCCGGGGCCGACGGGAGCGGGGCGACGAACGCGGGCAAGGGCGTCGCAGCGCTCGCCCTGTTCGCAGCGGCTGCCGTGGCCGGCACGGTGCTGCGGCGCCGCTCGGCCTGACCGACACGCAGGGGCGCCCGGGAGCTCGTCCTCCCGGTCGCCCCTGCGTCGTCAGTCGAGCGCGGCGGCGAACCGGCGCAGGGCCAGGTGCGCGAGGCGGCGGTCGGGGGCGAGCGGCGCGGAGACGATGTCGGCGCCCGCTTCGAGCACGCGGTCGAGGAAGTACCCGGGCGCGAGCAGGTAGGACGCGACGACCACGCGCCGGTCGTCGTCGCCGCGCGCCAGGCGCACCGCGTCCGGCACGCGCGGCTGCGCACCCGCGCCGTAGCCGACCACGAGCCCCGGTCCGCGCTCGTCGGGCGGCCCGACGTGACGGTCGAGCAGCGCGGCCAGCGCGGCGGCGACCTCCTGCACGGCCACGGCCGCGGACGGGTCGCGCGAGCCCGCGGCGGCGAGCACGACGGCGTCGTCGGCCGTCAGGCCCACCTCGTCGAGCCGGTCGGCCAGGATCTCGACGAGCGAGGCGTCGGGCCCGAGCGGGGCCGCCGCACGGGCACCGGGGAGGTCGACCGCCTTGCTCACGTCGACGCTCACGTGAAAGCCCACCGACAGGAGCAGCGGCACGACGACCGCCTCTCCCCCGGCGGCGACGACCTCGGTGACGACGTCGCCTACCGCGGGCGTCTGCACGTCGACGAAGGCCTCGCGCACGTCGAGGTCAGGGCGCAGCGTGACCACGTCGGCCAGGATCGAGCGCACCGCCGCGCGCCCGTCGTGGTCGTCCGTCCCGTGCGAGCAGCCGATCAGGACGGGGGGTCGACCGGCGGGGGGGGTCTCGC
>NZ_LFKW01000146.1:58414-67297 GCF_001040865.1 Cellulomonas sp. A375-1
GGTCGCCTCGCGCAGCCGGGCGATCGCGACCTCGGCGGCGTGCGGGTCGCGCGAGTCGCCCGGCAGCGCCGCGAGCACCTGGTCGCGCGGGACCACGGAACCGCGCGCGTGCGCGAGCAGCCGCAGGATCTCCAGGCCCGTGGGCGTCAGGGGCAGCACGCGGTCGCCGAGCACGGCCGCGCCGCGATAGACGCGCAGCGGGCCAGCGATCGTCTCGAGCGCCTCGAGCCCGCCGTAGTGGTTGACGATGAGCCGCACGAGCGAGCCGAGCCGGCCACGGTCGGGGATCAGCGGCTCGATCCCGCGCTCCTGCAGCGGCAGCGCGGTCACGGGCCCGACCGCCGCCATCACGACCGAACCCTCCCGGCACCGCTCCACGACGGCCTCGACCACGCCCTGCTCGTCGGCCGCGGCGAGCCACGCGGCCGCCCCCGGCGCGGACGTGAACGCGACCGCGTCCACCTCCCCGACGGCGACCGCCCGGACGGACGCCGCCACGGCGGCCGGGTCAGGCGGCGGCCCCCACCGGTAGACGACGAGGCTGCGCACCCGAGCGCCCGCGGCCGCGAACGCCGCGTCGAGCCCGTCGGACCCCGCACCGTGGTGCTGCACGACGACGTCCCGGCCGGTCACGCCCTCGTCGAGCAGGACCTGGGCGACCTCCGCGCTCGTCTCGGACTCGGCGACCCAGTCGGGGATGAGCCCCGCCGCCTGGATCGCGCCGCGCGCCTTCGGGCCACGCGCGACGATCCGCGCGCCGCGCAGCGCCTCGACGAGCTCGTCGGCGAGACCCGCGGCGTCCGCGGCCTCGACCCAGCCGCGGAAGCCGATGCCCGTCGTCACGACGACCGTGTCGGGCGGGTCCGCGATCACGTCCCGCGTCGCCGCCAGGAGCGCGGCGTCGTCGATGTTCGGGATCATCCCGAGCGCGGCGGCGTGCCGGACGCTCGCGCCCCGCCGGGTCAGGGCTGCGGTCAGCTCGCTCGAGCGGCGGTCCGCGGTGATGAGCACGACGCAGCCGGCCAGGGTCTGGTCGATCCCGGGGTCGGTCGTCGTGCTCGTGGTCGCGGCGCTCACCACGCCATTGTGCGGTCTGTGAGGTCGGGTGCACCGGGTGAGTCCACGGGCCGGGGCTCGAGGAGCCCTTCGGCCGCGACCTCACCCAGGACGAGCACCGCCGGGGCCTTGACGCCCTCCGCGAGCGCGGTGGCCTCCAGGGTCGCGAGCGTGGCCCTCGTGACGCGCTGCGTGGGCGTGGTGGCGCGCTCGACGACCGCCACCGGCGTCGTCGGCGCGACACCGAACTCCAGCGCGCGTCCCGCGAGCTCACCGAGTGCGGAGACGCCCATGAGCACGACGACCGTGCACGTCGCGTCGCGCAGGCCCACCAGGGCGGCCTGCGACCACCCGTCGTGCCCGTTCATCACGTGCAGCGCGCCGACGGTCCCGCGGTGCGTGAGCGGGATCCCCGCGGCGGCCGGCGCCGCGAGCGCCGAGCTCACGCCCGGGACGACCGTGACCGGCACGCCCGCCGCGCGGCACGCCAGGACCTCCTCGCCCCCGCGTCCGTAGACGAACGGGTCGCCGCCCTTGAGCCGCACGACGACCCGCCCGCGCTTCGCCTGCTCGACGAGGATCCGCCCGATCTCGTGCTGCGGCACCGGGTGGTGCCCAGGCGTCTTGCCCACGTCGATGATCTCGACGTCCGGCGCGAGCTCGTCGAGCACCTCGACCGGCCCGAGCCGGTCGGTCACCACGACGTCGGCCTCCGCGAGCGCGCGCCGACCTGCGAGCGTGAGCAGCCCGACGTCGCCGGGTCCCCCGCCGACGAGCACCACCCGACCGGCGTCGCGCGCGCGCCTGCCCCGGACGTCGACATGACCCTCGCGCAGGTGGTCGGCCAGCACGTCGCGGACCTTCTCCGCGAGCGCGTCACGCACCGCCGCCGTGCGACCCGGGTCGGGCGCACCGGTCGAGACGACGCCCACGAGGACGTCGCCGAGGCTCGTCGTCGCCGGGGTGCGCGCGGTGCCGCCCGCCACGCGGCCCGCGTGCACGCAGAACACGCGTCGCTGCGCGGCCCACTCGGCCACCTGGTCGTCCGTCGCGCCGTCCCCCGTGGCGGTGAGCACGAGCCACGCGTCGTCGAGGTCCTGCTCGCGGACCTCGTGCGACTTCCACTCCACCTGGCCCCAGCGGTGCGCGTCGCGCAGCGGCTCGCACAGCGCGGGCGCGACGACGAGCACGCGCGCGCCGTCGGCGACGAGCGCCTGCACCCGGCGCGCGGCGACGGGACCGCCGCCGACGACGAGGACACGGCGGCCCGTCAGGTCCAGCCCGAGCATCGTCGTCATGCGTCACCCCCCGCCTGGCCGGTGGTCGGGGCCGGCTCGCCGATCTCGACGATCCCATCGACCACCCGGACGGCCCAGGCCCGAAGGTCCGGGGCGAGGCCGCGGACGGGGCTCTTGCCGACCGGGTCCAGGCACGCACCGGTCCGCAGGTCGAACACCTGCTTGTGCATCGGGGAGGCGACGGTGGGCACGACCTCGTCGTGCACGTGGCGTGTCCCGACGATGCCGCGCGAGAGCACGTACGCGCCGCAGAACGGGTCCTGCTGCTGCACGGCCAGCACCGTGTCGTCGACCAGCCGGAACAGCGCGACCTGGTCGTCGCCGACGAGGGCCGCAGCGCCGCGCTCGGGGACGAGGTCGTCGAGGCGGCACACCGCCGTCCAGGTCGTCGTCGTGGGCAGGGTGTCCAGGACGGTCATGCGCGCACCTCCAAGGTGGTTCCGGCGACGAGGACGGGCTCGCCGCGGTCCGCGGCCGCGCGCTCGTCGGCGGTGGCGGGCCGGGCCTGGCCCCGCTCGGGGACGTAGGCCAACGAGGGGTCGGCGGTCTGCGGGGCGTTGACGAACGAGGCGAACCGGCGCAGCTTCTCGGGGTCCTCCAGGGTCGCCCGCCACTCGTCCTCATACTCCTCGACGTGCCGGGCCATCTGCGCGTCGAGATCCGCGGCGATGCCGAGCGAGTCCTCGAGGACGACCGCGCGGACGCCGTCGAGCCCGCCCTCGACCTCGTCCACCCAGGGCGCGGTGCGCTGCAACCGGTCGGCGGTGCGCACGTAGTACAGCAGGAACCGGTCGATCGTCCGGATCAGCGTCTCGGTGTCGAGGTCCTCGGCCAGCAGGCGCGCGTGCCGCGGCGTGAACCCGCCGTTGCCGCCCACGTACAGGTTCCAGCCCTTGTCCGTGGCGATCACGCCGACGTCCTTGCCGCGCGCCTCGGCGCACTCGCGCGCGCAGCCCGAGACACCGAGCTTGATCTTGTGCGGGCTGCGCAGCCCCCGGTAGCGCAGCTCGAGGAGGACCGCGAGCGCGACCGAGTCCTGCACGCCGAACCGGCACCACGTGGAGCCCACGCAGGACTTCACGGTGCGCAGCGACTTGCCGTACGCGTGCCCGGACTCGAAACCCGCGTCCACGAGGCGCTGCCAGATGAGCGGGAGCTGGTCGATCCGCGCGCCGAACAGGTCGATCCGCTGGCCGCCCGTGATCTTGGTGTAGAGCCCGAAGTCCTGCGCGACGGCGCCGATCGCGATCAGCCCCTCGGGCGTGACCTCACCGCCCGGGATGCGCGGGACCACCGAGTAGGAGCCGTCCTTCTGGAGGTTGGCCATCACGTGGTCGTTGGTGTCCTGCAGCGCGGCCCGCTCGCCCTCGAGGACGTGCGCGGGCGCGGTCGTCGCGAGGATCGAGGCGACCGCGGGCTTGCAGATGTCGCACCCGCGGCCGGCCGCGTCCGTGCCGAACCGCGCGACGACCTCGGTGAACGAGGCCAGTCCGGCGACGCGGACGGCGTCGTAGAGCTGTGCGCGGGACAGCGCGAAGTGCTCGCACAGGGCCGACGAGACCGTGATGCCCTGCTTCGCGAGCTCGGTGCCGACGAGCTTCTTGACCAGCGGGAGGCACGAGCCGCACGACGTGCCCGCCTTCGTGCACGCCTTGACCGCACCCACGTCGGTGCAGCCGTGCTCGGTCACCGCGCCGCGGATCGCACCCGCGCTGACGTTGTTGCACGAGCACACGCTCGCGTCGTCGGGCAGCTCCAGGTCGGGTGCGCCCCCGCCCTCGGGGAGCAGGTATGCCGCCGGGTCGCCGGGGAGCTCACGGCCGAGCATCGGCCGCAGGCTCGCGTACGCCGACGCGTCACCGACGAGCACGCCGCCGAGCAGCGTGCGCGCGTCGTCGGACAGGACGAGCTTCTTGTAGACGCCCGCGACCGGGTCCGCCCAGACGACCTCGAGCGCGCCGGGCGTGGTGCCGAACGCGTCCCCGAAGCTCGCGACGTCGACGCCCGCGAGCTTGAGCTTGGTGGCCGTGTCGGCACCGGGGAACTGCGCCGCGCCGCCCAGCAGCCGGTCGACCGCGACCTCGGCCATCGCGTAGCCCGGCGCGACCAGGCCGATGCACTGGTCCTGGATGCACGCGACCTCGCCGACGGCCGAGACGTCCGGGTCGCTCGTGAGGCACGCGTCGTCGACGACGACACCGCCACGCTCGCCGATCAGCAGGCCCGCGTCCCGCGCGAGCTCGTCACGCGGCCGGACCCCGGCCGCCACCACGACGACGTCCGCGTCGACGCGGCCCCCGTCGGCCAGGTCGAGACGTCCGACCCCGCCGCGACGGTGCGCGCGGATCCGCGTCGTCATGGCGTTGAGCCGCACGCCCACGCCCAGGCCGTTGATCAGCCGACGCAGCGCCTCACCGCCGCCCAGGTCGATCTGCGTCGACATCAGGTGCGTGCCGACCTGCAGCACCGTCGCCTGCGCGCCCAGCGCCTGCAGCGCGCCCGCGGCCTCCAGCCCGAGCAGCCCGCCGCCGAGCACCGCGCCCCGCACGACGGGCTTCGTCGCGCGGAGCTTCTCGACGTACCCGCGCAGCGCCGCGACGTCGTCGACCGTGCGGTACACGAACACGCCCTCGAGGTCCGCGCCCTCCACGGGCGGCACCCAGGCCGACGAGCCCGTCGCCAGGACCAGGTGGTCGTAGTGCTCGGTGCGGCCGCGCTGCGTGGTGACGGTCCTGGCCACCCGGTCGATCGCGACGACCTTGTCGTCGCGGCGCAGCGAGACCAGCGGGTCGTCCCACAGCGTCGCGTCGCCGAGCGCCAGGTCGTCGGCGTCGCGGCCCGAGAAGTAGCTGGTCAGGGCGACGCGGTCGTACGGCCGGCGTGGCTCCTCGGCCAGGACGGTGATGCGCCAGCGGCCGTCGGCGTCACGGTCGCGCATGGCCTCGACGAGGCGCTGCGCCACCATGCCGCCGCCGACGACGACGAGGTGCTTGCTCACGGGGGCTCCGTCCGACGGGTGACGACTTACCTCACCGACGGTACGAACGGCGTGTTTCCGGCAGGCGTGTCCACGCGTTTCCCCACCGCAACCTTTCTCGCACACCCGCGGCGGTCGTCGTGTGAGACGAGGCGTCCGTCCGCGACGGCCGCGGCCGGGTGACCGGTACGGCACGGCTGCGTATCGTCGCCCTGGCGGGGGCGCGGGTGGTGCCGAGGACGAGGAGGACGGCTGTGGCGCACGAGGTCGTGGTGGGCCTGCTGCGGGCCGTGAACGTGGGTGGGCGCAAGCTGACCTCCGCGCAGCTGCGCGGGACGGCCGAAGGGATCGGGTACACCGAGGTGAAGACGTACGTGAACTCGGGCAACGTCGTGCTCGTCTCGCCGCACGGCGCCGCGCAGGTCGCCGACGAGCTCGGCGCGGCGCTCACCGCCGAGGCGGGCTTCGCCGTGCCGGTGATCACCCGCACCGCCCAGCAGTGGCACGCGATCGTCGAGGCGCTGCCGCTGCGCGACGAGGCGACGGACGACCCGACGCACGTCGTCCTGGTGACCTGGGACGGGCCCGTGGCCGCGACCGCGGCGGACTTCGACGCGACGCGGTACGGCCGCGAGCGTCTGGAGTGGCGGGACAGCGAGCTGTACGCGCACTACTGCGACGGCCAGGGCCGATCCAAGCTGACCCTGCCGGTCCTCGAGAAGGCGGCCGGTCGGCGCGGGACCGCGCGCAACTGGAACACCGTGCTCGCGCTCGACGCGCTCGCCCAGGAACGGGTGTGACCTGGGGACGCGCCGCGGCCGGCTGCCTTGGCATCCGCGGCGGTCGTCTGATGGGATCGAGGCCATGTCCCAGCTGAGCATCGACTCCTTGTCCAAGGCGTACGGGCCGGTCCAGGCCCTGCGCGACATGTCGTTCGAGGTACGCGCGGGCGAGATCTTCGGCTTCGTCGGGTCCAACGGCGCAGGCAAGTCGACGACGATGCGGATCGTCCTCGGCGTGCTCGCCGCCGACTCGGGCGAGGTGCGCTGGGACGGGCGCCCGCTGGACCTGCACGTCCGCCGGCGCATCGGGTACATGCCCGAGGAGCGCGGGCTCTACCCGCGGATGCGCGTCGGCGAGCACCTGGTGTACCTCGCACGCCTGCACGGGATGTCGAGGACCGCGGCCGTCGCGGCGATGGAGCACTGGACGGACGTGCTGGGCATCGACGCGCGCCGCGGGGACGAGGTGCTCAAGCTCTCGCTCGGCAACCAGCAGCGCGTCCAGCTCGCGGCGGCGCTCGTGCACTCCCCCGACATCCTCGTGCTGGACGAGCCGTTCTCCGGCCTCGACCCCGTCGCGGTCGACGTCATGAGCCAGGTGCTGCGCGACCAGGCCGCGGCCGGGGTCCCGGTGATGTTCTCCTCGCACCAGCTCGAGCTCGTCGAGCGGCTGTGCGACCGCGTCGGGATCGTGCGCGCGGGTTCGATGGTGGCCGTGGGTGGCATCGACGAGCTGCGCAGCACGCCCGAGCGCAGGTGGGAGGTCGACGGGCCTGCGCCCGACGACTGGCTCGCGCGCGTGCCCGCCGCGCGCCTGGTGTCCTCCGAGCCCGCGTCGGGGTCCTCGGCCGGCACCGGCGCAGCGCGACGCAGCGTCGTCGAGGTCGCGAACCCCGACCTCGCGGATGTCGACCAGGAGCTCCTCGCCGCCGCGCTCGCCGCCGGTCCGGTGCGCGAGTTCGCCCGCGTCCGTCCGTCCCTCGTCGAGCTGTACCGGCACGTCGTCTCGAGCGACGAGTCCCCCGCCGCGTCCGACCGCACCCCCGCCGAGGTGACCGCATGAGCACGCCCTCCACGCGCCTGTCGCCCGCCACGACCGGCGAGCTCAGCACGGGCGCCGCGATCCGGCTCGTCGCCGGCCGGGAGATCTCGACCCGGGTCCGCACGAAGGCGTTCCTGTGGACGACCGCACTCTTCGTGGTCGCCGTCGTGCTGGGCGGCGTGCTGCTCAACGCCGTCAGCGGCCAAGGGCCCGACGCCACGCACGTCGGCTTCACCCCGGACGCCTCGGCCGCGGCGAGCGCCTTCGAGGCGACCGCGACCGGGATGGGCGTGACGGTCGAGACCAGCGACGTCGCCGACGCCGCCGCGGCCGAGAAGGGCCTGCGCGACGGCGACCTCGACCTCGTCGTGACGGCTGTCGACCCGACGCTCGACGTGCAGGTGAAGGCCGCCGTCGACCAGACGATGCAGCCCGTGCTCGCGGCGTTCGCGCAGCAGCTGGCGCTCGCGTCCGCCGTCACCGACCTCGGCGGCGACCCGGCCGACGTCTCCGGTCAGATCGCGCAGGCGGCCCCGCAGGTCTCGGCGCTCGAACCCGAGCCCGCGCGCGACGGCGGCCAGATCGTCGCGGGCTACCTCGCCGGCATCCTGCTGTTCATCTCGCTGATGACCGCGGGCCAGCTCGTCGCGCAGGGCGTGGTCGAGGAGAAGTCGAGCCGGGTCGTCGAGCTGCTGCTCGCGACCCTGCGCCCCGCGCAGCTCATGGCCGGCAAGGTGCTCGGCATCGGCGTGGTCGGCCTGCTGCAGGTCGCGCTGGTCGTCGCCGCGGGCGCGGGGACGGCCACGGCGCTCGGCCTGCTCGACTCGTCGTCGCTCGACCTGGGCACCACCGCGCTCTGGGCCCTCGTGTGGTTCGTCGTCGGGTTCGCGATGTACGCGCTCGTCCTCGGGGCGCTCGGCGCGCTCGTCTCGCGCCAGGAGGACGTCGGCTCGGTCATCGGGCCCGTCACGACGCTCATGATCGTCCCGTACGTCATCGGCATCTCGATCCTGCCGTGGGACCCGACGAACTCGCTGGCCACGTCGCTGTCGTACGTGCCGTTCTGCTCGCCGATGCTCATGCCCATGCGCATCGCGCTGGGCGTGGCGGAGACGTGGGAGGTGCTGCTCGCGCTCGGCCTGTCGATCGCGCTGGTGCCCGTGCTCGTCTGGCTGGCCGGGCGGATCTACTCGGGCGCCGTGCTCCACTCGGGTGGCCGCATGAAGGTCCGGGAGGCCCTGCGCCGCGCCTGACGGCCTGCCGCGCGGGCTAGTTTGAGCCCATGGCGACGCTCTTCACGAAGATCATCGACGGCGACATCCCCGGACGGTTCGTGTGGGCCGACGACGTGTGCGTGGCGTTCGCGACGATCGCGCCCATCACCGACGGCCACGTGCTCGTCGTCCCGCGCGCGGAGATCGTCGAGCTCACGGACGCCCCGGACGACGTGCTCGCGCACCTCGCGGTCGTCGCACGCACGATCGGCTCGGCCCTCCAGACCGAGTGGGACGCGCCGCGGGCCGCGCTGCTCGTCGCGGGGTTCGAGGTCCCGCACCTGCACCTGCACGTGCTCCCGGCGTGGGACGAGGCCAGCCTGACGTTCGCCAACGCGCGCACCGACGTCCCGGCGGACGCGCTCGACGCCGCGGCCGAGCGCGTGCGGGCCGCGCTGCGGTCGGCCGGGCAGGGCGCGCACGTCCCACGCGCGCTGGGGTCACCCGCGCTCTG
>NZ_LFKW01000015.1:0-15868 GCF_001040865.1 Cellulomonas sp. A375-1
AGAGGCTCGTCGACCTCGACGGCGTCACCGACGGACTTGAGCCAGCGCGTGACCGTGCCCTCGGTGACGGACTCGCCGAGCGCGGGCAGCGTGACGTCCTGCGCGTCGCCTGCGGCCGCCGCCTGCGCGGGTGCCTCCTGCGCCGACGCGGCGGGCGCGGCCTCCTCGTGCTGCTCGGGCGACTGCTGAGCGGGCGCCGCCTCGGCGGCGGGCTGCACGACGGGAGCCTGCTCGGCAGGGGCCTCCTGCGCGGCGGGCTGCTCGGCCGGCGCCTCGTCGGACGACCCGGCGCCCTCGCCCGAACCGATCACGGCGAGCGCTGCGCCGACCTCGACCGTCTCGTCCTCCTGGACGAGGATCTGCTCGAGCACGCCGGCGAACGGCGACGGGATCTCGGTGTCGACCTTGTCGGTGGAGATCTCGAGCAAGGGCTCGTCGACCTCCACGGTGTCGCCGACGTTCTTCAGCCAGCGGGTGACGGTGCCTTCGGTGACGGACTCACCGAGCGCAGGAAGCTGCACGTTCTGGGACATGACCGCGTCGTCTCCTTCGATTCCAGGTCAGTTGTGGGCGTGCAGCGGCTTGCCGGCGAGGGCCAGGTGGGCCTCGCCGAGCGCCTCGTTCTGCGTCGGGTGGGCGTGGACCAGGGCGGCGACGTCCTCCGGGTACGCCTCCCAGTTCACGATGAGCTGGCTCTCGCCGATGAGCTCGCCGACGCGCGCGCCGATCATGTGCACGCCGACGACGGGGCCGTCCTTCTGGCGCACGAGCTTGACGAAGCCCTGCGTGCCGAGGATCTTGCTCTTGCCGTTGCCGGCCAGGTTGTACTCGAGCGACTCGACGCCGTCCTCGCCGTAGAGCTCCTTGGCGCGCGCCTCGGTCACGCCCACGGAGGCGACCTCGGGCTCGGAGTACGTCACGCGGGGGATGCCCGACTCGACGATCGGCTGCGGGTTGAGGCCCGCGATCTGCTCGGCGACGAAGATGCCCTGCGCGAACCCGCGGTGCGCGAGCTGCAGGCCGGGGACGATGTCGCCGACGGCCCAGATGTTCGCGACGCCCGTGTGCAGCTTCTCGTCGGTGATGACGAAGCCGCGGTCGAGCGTGATGCCCTGCTCCTCGAAACCGAGGCCGTTCGTGCTCGGCCCGCGGCCGACGGCGACGAGCAGCACGTCGGCGTCGAACGTCTTGCCGTCCTCGAGCGAGACGTGCACACCGTTGTCGTCCTGCGTGACGCCGGAGAACCGGACGCCGAGGTTGAACGTGATGCCGCGCTTGCGGAAGGCACGCTCGAACGCCTTGCTCAGCGCCTCGTCCTCGTTGGGGACCAGGTGCGGCAGGGCCTCGACGATCGTGACGTCCGCGCCGAACGACTTCCACACGCTCGCGAACTCCGAGCCGATCACGCCGCCGCCGAGGATGACCGCGGACTGCGGGATCCAGTCGAGCTGCAGCGCCTGGTCGGACGTGATGACCCGGCCGCCGATCTCGAGGCCGGGCAGGGAGCGCGCGTACGAGCCGGTCGCGAGCACGATGTGCTCGCCGGTCAGCGTCTGGCCGTTCACCTCGACCGTGTTCGGGCCGGTGAGCTTGCCGTAGCCCTCGACGACGGTGATGCCGCGCGACTTGATGAGCCCCTGCAGACCCTTGTACAGGCCGCCGATGACGGTGTCCTTGTACTGGTTCACGCCGGGCATGTCGACGTGGTCGAGCGTCGTGTGCACGCCGTAGTGCGCGCCCTCGCGGGCGTTGTCGGCGAGCTCGGCGGCGTGCAGGAGCGCCTTGGTCGGGATGCAGCCCTTGTGCAGGCAGGTCCCACCGACCTTGTCGGCCTCGACGAGGGCGACGGTCTTGCCGAGCTGGGCGGCGCGCAGGGCAGCCGCGTAGCCACCGCTTCCCGCTCCCAGGACGACGATGTCGAAGGCGGTGCCGGTGGTCTCGGCCACGTGCAGACTCCTCAGCTCAAGGACGACGGGTCGGCGGACCGCGCGCTCGAGGCGTGGGTCTGCCCAGTCGCCGACCATCTTGTCATCCAAGCCGCGACCGAACGAACCCGGGGCGCACGATTCCGGGTGTGATGCTGGGAACAGTCATCCCACGAATCGTCGGTGAGTGCGCCCGCGGCGGGTCCCGGGCCGGTCAGGACGACGCGCGGCGCCGTTCGATCCGCTGCCGCGCGTTCCAGTCGCGCACGCGCTGCGGGTAGCCGGTGCGCTGGACGTCGTAGACCGGGATGCCGAGCGTCTGCGCGAGCTCGGCGGCGGCACGCACGTCGGGGACCCGGCGGCGCGTCCACTCGCCGTCGGTCGCCACGAGCATCACGGTCGTCGGCGTGACGTTCGTCTTCGGCTCGACGTACGCCTCGACGCCGACGCGCGTGCGCGTGAACTCCTGCAGGTGCGCGAGCGTCGCCTCGCGCACCTCCTTCTGCGACGGCTCCGCGGGCACGGAGGCGTCGTTCGCTCGACGCGACGACCGTCGGAACAGACCCATGCGGTGAGGGTAACCGCACGACCTGGCGGTCGGCGGGCAGTTCGCGACGAGCTCAGGCGCGCGACTCCACGAAGGCGAGCAGCGTGCGCACACCGACCCCGGTGCCGCCGACGGGCGTGTAGTCGTGCGCGGTGCGCTCGTTGAACGCGGGTCCCGCGATGTCGAGGTGCGCCCAGGGGGACTCGCCGACGAACTCGCGCAGGAACACGCCGGCGGAGAGCATCCCGCCCCAGCGCTCGCCGATGTTCGCGATGTCCGCGACCTTCGACTTCAGGCCCGCGCGCAGCTCGTCCGGCAGCGGCATCGGCCAGAACAGCTCGCCCGAGGCCGTCGCGGCGTCGACCACCTGAGCGCGTGCGTCCTCGGTACCCATGACGGCCGAGACACGGTGACCGAGCGCGACGACCTGCGCGCCCGTGAGGGTCGCGATGTCCAGCACCACGTCCGGCTTCTCCTCGAGCGCCGCGACCAGGCCGTCGGCCATCACGAGCCGGCCCTCGGCGTCGGTGTTGAGGACCTCGACGGTCGTGCCGCCCCGGATGGTGAGCACGTCGGACGGGCGCTGGGCCGTGCCCGACGGCATGTTCTCGGCCAGGCAGAGCCAGCCGGTGACGGCGACCGGCAGGCCGAGCTTGGCCGCCGCGACGACGGTGTGCAGCACGGCGGCCGCTCCCGCCATGTCGGACTTCATGGCCTCCATGCCCGCGGCGGGCTTGATCGAGATGCCGCCCGAGTCGAACGTGATGCCCTTGCCGACGAGCGCGACGGTCGCGCGCGGCTTGGCGGGGGAGTAGGAGACGCGCACGAGCCGCGGCGGACGGACCGAACCCTGTCCGACGCCGACCAGGCCGCCGTACCCGCCCGAGGCGAGCGCCTTCTCGTCGAGCACGGTGACCTTGAGGTTCTTGGCGCCCGCCTGCTTGACCGCGGCCTTCGCCTCGTCGGCGAACGCGGAGGGGTACAGGTCGTTGGGGGCGGTGTTCACCAGGTCGCGCGTGGCGTGGACCGCGGCCGCCACGACCTCGGCACGCGCCACCGCGTCCTGCGCGGCGCGCTCGCGCGTCCGGTCGGTGACGACCTCGACACGCGCGACGGGTGCGGCGTGCAGCGCGTGGTAGCGGCTGAACGCGTACGCGCCGAGCAGCGCGCCCTCGGCCACCGCGCCGACCGCGCCGGCGTCCGGCGTCGGGAGCGCGACGGCGACGGACTCGAGCCCGGCGAGCTCACGCGTCGCGGCGCCGGCGGCGCGGCGCAGCGCCTCGCGGCCCGCGTCAGACCCGTCGAGCTCGGTCTCGCCGACGCCCGTGAGCACGAGCGTGGACGCCTTCAACCCGATGCCCGGGATGCGGCGCACCTCGTCGACCGCACCCGTGATGCCGAGCCGCGCGGCGTCGCGCGCGAGGAGCTGTGTGAGCTCCTTGGGCAGCCACGCGGCGTCGACCGCGTCGACCGCGTTGCCTCGGGGCCGGACGGCGACCACGACGGCGTCGACGGCGAGCTGGGCGGGGTTCTTCGAGGTCAGCGAGATCACGCCCCCGATCGTAACCGCGCGAGCGCCCGGGACCACGGGACGCATGGCCGGGCCGTCTCGCGTCGCGACGCCGGACGGTGGTCGCCGGCGGGTAGGTTGTGCAGCCGTGACCGTCGTCCTCTCGCTGCTCGTCGCGCTCCTGTGCGCCGCCCTCGCGGGGTGGGCGCTGTGGTTCGTCGTCGCCGACCGCGCGGTGGTCCTGCGCCAGCTCTGGGGCGGCGCGGTGGTCGAGGGTGCCCTCGTCGTGCAGGCCGTGGTCCTGGCGATCGTGCAGGCCACGGGTGACCACGGCGTCGACGGCGTGCTCCTGTGGGGCTACGTCGTGACGCAGCTCGTCGTGCTGCCGATCGCCGCCGCGTGGGCGTTCGCGGAGCGCACGCGCTGGAGCTCGGTCGTCCTGCTCGTGGCGACGTTCACGGTCGCCTTCCTGCAGCTCCGGCTCCTGCAGATCTGGGGGACCCTGTGACCGACGTCGCGCGCGCCACGCGTCCCACCGGTACCGGCGGCGGGCGCCTCCTGGTCGCCGTCTACGGCGTCCTGGCGCTGGCGGCGACCGCCCGCGGTCTGTACCAGGTGACCACCAAGCTCGACGAGGCGCCGCTCGCGTACCTGCTGTCGCTGCTCGCCGGCATCGTCTACGTCGTCGCGACGATCGCCCTGGCCCGCGACCTGCGCCGCCTCGCGTGGGTCACGGTCGGCTTCGAGCTGCTCGGGGTGCTGGTGGTGGGCACGCTGTCCGTGGTCGACGTCGGCGACTTCCCCGACGAGACCGTGTGGTCGCAGTTCGGCGCGGGCTACGGCTACGTGCCGCTCGTCCTGCCGTTCGTCGGGTTGTGGTGGCTGTGGCGGACCGGCCGTGCACCGGACGGCCCCTCCTCGACGGGCGCCGCGACCGTAGGGTGAGCGCGTGTACCGCCTCCTGTTCGACCTGGTCTTCCGTCGCATGGATCCCGAGCGCGCGCACGAGGTCGCGTTCTCGCTGATCGGATTCGTGGGGCGCGTCCCCGGCCTGCGCGCCGTCGTCGGCCGCGTGTTCGCGGTCCCGGCCACGGGCGCCACGCACGTGTGGGGCCGGGCCTTCCCCGGTCGGTTCGGTCTCGCGGCAGGGTTCGACAAGAACTCCCGGGCTGTCGAGGGCCTCGCGATGCTGGGCTTCTCGTTCGTCGAGATCGGGACCGTCACGGCACACGCGCAGCCGGGTAACGACAAGCCGCGCCTGTGGCGCGTGCTCGACCGGCGTGCGCTGCGCAACCGCATGGGCTTCAACAACGAGGGCTCGCAGGTGGTGGCCCGCAGGCTCGAGCGCCTGCGGTCGACGCCGCACGGCCGGCGGCTCGTGGTCGGCGTGAACATCGGCAAGACGAAGGTCACGCCCGCCGAGCACGCGGCGATCGACTACGCCACGAGCGCGGGCCGCCTCGCGGCGTACGCCGACTACCTCGTCGTGAACGTCTCGTCGCCGAACACCCCCGGCCTGCGCGACCTGCAGTCGGTCGAGGCGCTGCGGCCGATCCTCGAAGCGGTGCGGGAGGCGGCCGACGAGGCGACGACGCGCGCCGCGGTCGCCCCCGTCCCGCTGCTGGTCAAGATCGCGCCGGACCTGTCCGACGAGGACGTCGACGCGGTCGCCGACCTCGCCGCCGAGCTCGGCCTGGACGGCGTCGTCGCGGTCAACACGACGATCGCGCACGACCTCGGCCCCGGTGGCCTGTCCGGCCCGCCCGTGCTCGCACGCGGGCTCGACGTAGTGGCCCGGCTGCGCACCCGGCTCGGCCGCGACGCGGTGATCATCGGGGTGGGCGGCATCACGACGGCCGCCGACGCGCGCGAGTACCTCGCGGTCGGCGCGACCCTCGTGCAGGGCTACACGGGGTTCATCTACCAGGGCCCGGCGTGGGCCGCCCGCATCGGCAGGGCACTCGCAGCCGACGCGCGGCGCACGCGGGCGGCGGTGGTGCGATGACGCTGCGGCCGCAGTGGGAGTGGCGCCTCGAGGACGGGGCCGGACCGGTCGACCGTCCGGTGAGCCCGGTGTTCGGCAACCGCTATGACGCCGAGCAGTGGCTCGGGGAGCACTGGCGCGCGCTCGCCGCGCAGGGCGTGGTCGCGGCGTCGTTGCGGCACGAGGAGCGCGGGGTCGGTCCGACGATCGCCTTCCCGCAGGCCTGACGCGCGTCCGTCACACGACGACGAGCGAGCCGGTGGGTGACGACGCGCGCACGTCGTCGTCCACGCCCAGCTCCGCCCAGGCACGGGCGAGGCCGTCCACGGCCAGCTCGAGCCGGTCCGGCGGCTCGGTGAACGGCACGCGCAGGTAGCGCTCGAGGCCGGGCTCGACGCCGAACGCCGGTCCGGCTGCGACGCGCACGCCGTGCCGCGGTGCGAGCGCGGCGAGCGCGGACGACACCGGGGCACCCAGGTCGACCCACAGCGACAGCCCGCCCGCCGGACGGTTCGGGGTCCACGACGGCAGCCGCTGGGCGATCAGCGCGCGCACGAGGTCGCGGCGCTCGCGCAGCTGCTGGCGGCGGCGTGCGAGCACGGCGTCACGGTCGGCGAGCAGGCGTGCGACGACGAGCTGGTCGAGGACCGACGAGCCGATGTCGACGTGGCCGCGGTGCACCGTCAGCCGCCCCACGAGGTCGCGGTGCCCGCGCACCCACCCGATGCGCAGCCCGCCCCAGTAGCCCTTGGACGCCGAGCCGAGGCACGCGACGTGCGGGGAGGTCCCGTCCCCGGCGAACGACGCGGGATCGGGCCCCTCGAGCGTGAGGTCGGTGAGCGCCTCGTCGCCGACGACCAGCGTGCGCGTGCGGTCGGCCAGCTCGCGCACCTGCGCGCGCGCGTCCGCGCTCAGAGACGTGCCCGTCGGGTTGCGGTGGTCGGGGATGAGATAGGCCAGCCGCGGGGACGCCTGCCGCAGTGTCGACGCGAACAGGTCGAGGTCGATGCCGTCGGGACCGGACGGCACGACCACGGGCCGCGCGGAGGCGGCGCGGACGGCGTCGATCGCGTGCGGGTAGGTCGGGTGCTCGAGCAGCACGCGGTCGCCCGGGCCGGCGTGGGCGCCGACGAGCAGGTGGATGGCCTCCTGCCCGCCCGTGGTGACGAGCACCTGGTCGGGCGTGGTCGGCGTCCCGCGCTCGGTGTAGCGCGCCGCGATCGCCGCGCGGAGCTCGGGCAGGCCGCCGGGGAAGTAGCCCGTGGTGGGCAGGTAGCGGGGGAGCAGGTCGAGCGCGTCGCGGACCGCGGCGTGCAGCTCGTCGGGGGCGAACGGAGCGGCGGTGGTGAGGTCGACGAGGTCGTCGGCGCCCTGGGCCGCGCGGAACTGGCCCGTCGTCGAGGGCAGGCGCGTGGGGAGCGTGGTGACGGTGCCCGACCCGCGGCGCGAGGTGAGGTAGCCCTCGTCGCGCAGGGTGTCGTACGCCGCGGTGGTGGTCGTGCGCGAGACCCCGAGGGCCTCGGCGAGCTCACGTTCGCTGGGCAGCCGCGTGCGCAGCGGGAGAGCGCCGGACAGGACCGCCTGGCGCAGCGCGTCCGCGAGTGCACCGTAGGCGGCACCCGGCCGCGACCACGAGCCGATGATCGAGCGGACGCCGTGGCCCGAGACGCGGCGGTCGCTCGTCAGCGGCGGCTCGGCGCGCGTGGCGGTCGAGGTCATGAAGCCACTGTTGCATCAATGGCTATGGAATGTATAGCCAGGACGCGCCAGATTGGCGGTCATGTGGGTGTGGATGATGTCGGTGATGGTGGTGGTCGCCCTGATGGCCTCTCTGGTAGCAACGATCCGGGGTGACGGGCGCACCGCCCGGCCTGTGGTGCGCGACTGGGCTGAGGGCACCTCGCTCGAGGTGCCGCGCAGCACGTCGGTGTCCGCGTCCGTCAGGATGAAGCCGTGATCCCCGCACCCGCCGGCCGCCGGCTCGTTCGCCTCGCGCTCGGCCTCGTGCTGTACGCGGTGTCGATCGCGTTGCTCGTCTGCGCGGAGCTCGGCAACATGCCGTGGGACGTGCTGAGCCAGGGCGTCGCCCGTCGCACGGGTGCGTCGTTCGGCACGGTCACGCTCGTGCTCAGCGCGCTCGTCCTCGCGTGCTGGATCCCGCTGCGGCAGCGCCCGGGCTTCGGCACGATCGCGAACGTCCTCGTGATCGGCGTGCTCGTCGACCCGTTCCTCGCGCTGTTCGGCGGCCTGGCGGACGTCCCGCTGCCGGTGCGCGTCCTCGTCGTGGTCGCGGGCATCGCGCTCAACGCCCTGGCGACCGCTCTCTACGTCGGCGCGGGCCTCGGTCCGGGGCCGAGGGACGGGCTCATGACCGGTCTCGTGGCGCGCACGGGCCGCTCGGTCGCGCTCGTGCGGACCTCGATCGAGGTCGTCGTGGTGCTCACCGGGATGTTGCTCGGCGGGCGCTTCGGCGTCGGCACCGTCGCGTACGCACTGCTCGTCGGGCCGCTCGTGCACGTGCTGCTGCCGCGGCTGAGCGTCACCGGCACCACGACGCCGACGACAGGTGCGCAGGTCCTGCCCGACGAGCCGGACCGCGCTCCCGTGCGCTGACGGACCGGCGCCGGGCCGGCCCGTCAGCGCGTCGTCCGCGGTGCGTCAGCGCGTGGCGGGCGAGGACTTCACGGTCTCGGCCGGGTCGCGCACGACGCTGTCGCCCAGGACCTCGTCGATCCGCGCCAGCAGCTCGGCCGGGATCGTCACGCCGGACGCCTTGACGTTCTCGGCGACCTGCTCGGGGCGCGACGCGCCGATGATCGCCGCGGCGACGTTGTCGTTCTGCAGCACCCAGGCCACGGCAAGCTGGGCCATCGTGAGGCCGAGCTCGTCGGCGACGGGCCGCAGCCCCTGCACGCGCTCGAGGATCGTCTGGTCCTCCAGGAAGCTGCCGATCATGCGCGCGCCGCCCTTGGCGTCCGTGCCGCGCGAGCCCTCCGGGGCCGGCTGTCCGGGCAGGTACTTGCCGGTGAGCACGCCCTGCGCGACCGGCGACCAGACGATCTGGGACAGGCCCTCCTCGCGCGAGGCGGGTACGACCTCCTCCTCGATGACGCGCCACAGCATCGAGTACTGGGGCTGGCTCGAGACGAGGGGGATGCGCAGCTCGCGCGCGAGCGCGGCGCCCGCACGGATCTGGTCGGCCGTCCACTCGCTCACGCCGATGTACAGGGCCTTGCCCTGACGGACGACGTCGGCGAACGCCACCATCGTCTCCTCGAGCGGCGTCGCGTGGTCCCAGCGGTGCGCCTGGTAGACGTCGACGTAGTCGGTCTGGAGGCGCCGCAGCGAGCCGTTGATCGACTCGTGGATGTGCTTGCGCGACAGGCCCGAGTCGTTGGCGCCCTTGGGGCCGGTCGGCCAGTAGACCTTCGTGAGGACCTCGAGGCTCTCGCGACGCTCGCCCTTCAGGGCCTCGCCGAGCACCGTCTCGGCGGCGGTGTTGGCGTACACGTCGGCGGTGTCGAACGTCGTGATGCCCGCGTCGAGCGCGGCGCGCACGCACGCCGTCGCGGTGTCGTTCTCGACCTGCGACCCGTGCGTGAGCCAGTTGCCGTAGATGATCTCGGTGACCTTGAGTCCCGAGCGTCCCAGGTAGCGGTAGTTGACCATGACTCCACCCTAGGCACAGGGGCGGTGGGCTCCCGCACCGTCAGGGACGACGAGTGAAGATCGTCACTCGGGGTACGCGCGGCGCTTGACCTGGGGCTTCGGCAGGCGCGAACGGCGCAGCTGGAAGGCGCGCATCACGGCGTACATGAGCGTGCCGCGCGGAACGGCACCGAACTTCGCGACGATCCGGCGCTTGAGCCGGAACCAGAGCACCGCGCCGTCGATGATCGCGGCCACGACGTACAGGTACAGGCCGAACAGGGCGATGATGGAGACGGCGGCGTTGATCTGCGCGAACGAGAGCTGCACGACGAGGCAGACGGCCGCGATCGGCAGGAAGAACTCGCCGAGGTTGAACCGCGCGTCGACGTAGTCGCGGACGTACCGGCGCAGGGGACCGCGGTCGCGGACCGGCATCGCGCTCTCGTCGCCCGTCTGCATGGCCTTGTACTCGCGGTCGCGCTGCTCCCGCTGGGCCTGGCGCGCGGCCTTGGTGGCGCTCTGGCGGTCGGCCGGGACGAGGGGACGCTTGTTCGCGGCCTCGGCCTCCTTGCGCTTGGGCGTAGGGCGGCCCTTGCGGCTGTCCTCGACGATGCCGACAGGCAGCTCGTCGTCGGCCGGGGTCGAGGTCGTCACGGGGTCGTTGCGGCGTCCGAACACCCCCTCAGGGTAGTCGAGTAGCGTGGCTCGCCGTGACCGACGACGACATCACCACCGTTCCCTCTCCTGAGCGGGTCGCAGAGCTGCGCGACCGCACCGCAGCGGCCTTCCCCGCGCTGCGCGCCGAGCTCGAGACGCTCGTGCGGATCCCGAGCGTGTCGAACGCCGAGTTCGACCAGGGGCACGTCGCGGTGAGCGCGGCGCACGTCGCCGACCTGCTGCGCGGCGCGGGCATCGAGGACGTGCGCGTGCTGCACGTCGCGGGGGCGGACGGCCGCCGTGGTCGACCCGCCGTGCTCGCGACCCGGCCGGGACGCGAGGGAGCTCCGACGGTGCTGCTGTACGCGCACCACGACGTGCAGCCGCCCGGTGACGAGGCCGAGTGGCAGACGCCTCCGTTCGAGCCCGTCGAGCGCGACGGCCGTCTGTACGGGCGCGGGGCGGCGGACGACAAGGCCGGCATCGTCGCGCACCTCGGTGCGCTCCGGGTGCTCGGCGACGAGCTCGGCGTCGGCCTCGTCGTGTTCGTCGAGGGTGAGGAGGAGATCGGCTCGCCCACGTTCGGCGACTTCCTGCGGGCGCACCGCGACGAGCTGTCGGCCGACGTCATGGTGGTCGCGGACTCGTCGAACTGGGCGGTCGGGGTGCCGGCGCTCACGACGTCGCTGCGCGGGCTGGTCGACCTCGAGGTCGAGGTCGCGGCGCTCGACCACGCGATCCACTCGGGCATGTACGGCGGTCCGGTGCTCGACGCGCCCACGCTGCTCGCGCGCCTGATCGCGACGCTGCACGACGAGCACGGTGACGTCGCGGTCGCAGGACTGCACCACGCGCCCGACCCTGCCGTCGACTACGACGAGGCGACGTTCCGCGCGGACGCGGGCGTGCTGGACGGCGTGCAGCTGGCCGGGACCGGCCCGCTCACGGCCCGCATGTGGACGCGACCCGCGATCAGCGTGATCGGCTTCGACGCGACGCGCGTCGCGAGCGCCTCCAACACCATCGCCCCGCGCGCGACCGCCAAGCTGTCGGTGCGGATCGCGCCCGGCAGCGACCCCGCGCAGGCGATGGCGGCCGTGCGCAGCCACCTCGAGGGGCACGCACCGTTCGGCGCGCACGTCACGGTGCGCGAGGGCGAGCAGGGCAAGCCGTTCCAGGCGCCCGACGACTCTGCCGCGATGCGGGTCGCGCGGTGGGCGTTCGCACAGGCATGGGGCACCGACCCGGTGGACATCGGCATCGGCGGGTCGATCCCGTTCATCGCCGACCTGCTCGAGCTGCGGCCCGACGCCGCGATCCTCGTGACGGGCGTCGAGGACCCCGACTCGCGTGCGCACGGCGCCAACGAGTCCGTGCACCTCGGTGAGCTCGAGAAGGTCGTGCTGGCCGAGGCGCTGCTGCTGGACCGCCTCGCCCGCTGACCCGGACGCGCCGCCCGGCCTGAGCCGTCCTGACCTCGCCGCGGAGCCGAGTGCGGCCCGTATGCATCACGCGGGCCGCACGCGGCTCCTGGTGGGCATGGAGCCCGATGCGCAGCGCCCGCTCGACCTCGCCTTCGCCCGTGCCGTCGCGTGGCTCGAGGCCGTGCCTGAACGCCACGTCGCCCCGGCGACCGGCGTGGACGCGGTCCAGGACCGCCTCGGCCGCGTGCTGCCCGAGGCCGGGCAGGACCCTGCCGCCGTCGTGGGACGGCTCGCTGACGCGGTCGAGCCCGCGCTGATCGCGAGCCAGTCGCCGCGGTTCTACGGGTGGGTCATCGGCGGCACGCACCCGGTGGCGGTCGCGGCCGACTGGCTCGTCACGGCGTGGGACCAGAACGCGGCGATGCGCGAGCCGATGCCGGGCACCTCGGCCGTCGAGGAGCTCGCGGGCCGCTGGCTGCTCGACCTGCTCGGGCTACCCGACACCGCGAGCGTCGGGTTCACCACGGGAGCGACCACCGCGAACCTCGCGGGCCTGGCCGCCGCGCGCCACCGCGTGCTGGCCGACGCCGGGTGGGACGTCGAGGCGCACGGTCTCGGGGGTGCGCCACGCGTCCGGGTGCTCGCGGGCGCCGAGCGGCACGGGTCGGTCGACCTCGCGCTGCGGTACCTGGGCCTGGGCGCGGCGGCCCTCGTCCCGGCGGACCGCGAGGGCCGCATCGACGTCGCGGCGCTCGAGGCCGAGCTCGCGCGGTCGTCGGACCCCACGATCGTCGTGCTGCAGGCGGGCAACCTGCACTCCGGCGCGTTCGACGACGTCGGTGCCGCATCCGACGCGGCGCACCGGCACGGCGCGTGGGCGCACGTCGACGGCGCGTTCGGGCTCTGGGCCGCGGCGACGCCGCGACTGACCCACCTCGCGGCGGGCCTCGCGCGCGCGGACTCCTGGGCGACCGACGCGCACAAGACCCTCAACACGCCGTACGACTGCGGCGTCTCGTTCGTCGCCCACCCCGCGGACGCCGTCGCGGCGCTCGGCGCGCAGGCGAGCTACCTCGTCGCGACGGCGTCCGGGCTGGACCCGTGGACGCTCGTGCCGGAGATGTCCCGCCGCGCACGCGGCGTCCCCGTGTGGGCGACGCTCGCCGCGCTGGGGCGGTCGGGCGTCGCCGCACTCGTCGACGGCCTCGTGGCCGCGGCAGCGCTCCTGGCCGACGAGCTGGGGAGGCTCGCCGGGGTCGAGATCCTCAACGACGTCGTCTACACCCAGGTGTGCGTCACGTTCGGCGCCGACGAGCGCACCGCCGCGGTCGCCGACGCCCTGCGCGCACAGGGCGAGGTCTACGCCTCGACGTCGCGCTGGCACGACCGCACCGTGCTGCGGTTCTCGGTGAGCAACGCCTGGACCGACGCGGGGCAGGTGCGCCGTACGGTCGAGGCGGTGCGGCGCGCGATCGACGCGGTGCCGTGAGGCGAGCGGGCGGCGTCAGCGCGCCGCGACGTCCACCGCCCGCGCCCACGACGCGACGTCCTCGGGCAGCGTCGGGCTGGGCATCGGCGCGCCGACGATGAGCTCGACCACCTCCGGGCCACTCACGCGCGCGCCGTCCCGCCCGAGGAAACGCCCGGCGACGATCCCGCGCGCCACGTGCTCGGGGGCGCCGTCGCGTCCTGCACGGGAGAAGGCCTGCTCGAGGTAGACGACGCGCTCGTCCCAGCCGAGAACGGTCGTCGTGATCTCGAACCTCTGGCGGAACGTCAAGGACCGGCGGTACTTGATGGTCTGCGCGGCCACGACCGGATACCAGCCGCGTTCGTTGAGCGCGTCGAACGCGCCGAGGTCGGCGAGGAAGTTCGAGCGTGCGACGTCCATGCACTGCAGGTAGATGCCGTTGTTCACGTGGCGGTACAGGTCCAGGTCCGACAGGTGCACGCGCATGCGCGTGACCGAGGGGCTGAGCAGGTCCTGACCGGGGACCGCGCGACGGGGACGGAACGTGGCCGCCGCGAGCTGGAGTGTGCGGATCACGTCGTGATGTTACTCATCAGTACCTCGCGACCCGAGCGGGGCGACGCCGAGCCTCGCACTAGACCGGCGGCAGCGGGTCGTACTGGATGCCTCGCCTGACGACGCGCGCGTTCGCGACCGAGTCGAGCCGCGCGACCAGGTGCAGGGCCATGTCGATGCCCGCGGAGACACCCGCGGAGGTGACCACGTCGCCGTCGTCGACGAACCGGGCGACCTGGTCCTGCTGCACGCTGGGGTCGATCGCGGCGAGCTCCTCGAACGCGCGCCAGTGCGTGGTGGCGGGCCGCCCCGCGAGCAGCCCGGCCGCGGCGTAGACCAGCGACCCGGTGCACACGCTCGTCATGAGCGGGGTCGACGCGCGCATCCGGCGCACCCAGGCCAGATGCTCGTCGTCGCGCAGCAGCACCCGGGTGCCCTGCCCGCCGGGGTACACCAGGACGTGCAGCGGGCCGAGCTCGTCGGCGGAGGTGTCCGGCACGAGGCGCAGGCCCTTGGCGCAGCGCACGCCCGCGCCGTCGGCCGAGAACGTGACGACCTCGGTGTCCGTGCGCAGGTGGCACGCCCACCACGCGAGGACCTCGTACGGCCCGACGACGTCGAGCTCCTCGCACGCGTCGAAGACGAACAGGCCGATCCGGGTCGACTTGCCGGTGCTCACGGGGCCTCCGGGGGGAGCGGTGGTCGGCGCGCCGCGGTCAGTAGCCGGGCAGCGCGAGCATCTGGTCGAGCGCCACACGGGCCCAGTGCGCGTCGTCGGGGTCGACGACGACCCGGTTCACGACGCGCCCCGCGACGAGCGACTCCATCGTCCACACGAGGTGCGGGAGGTCGATCCGGTTCATCGTCGAGCAGAAGCACACCGTCGAGTCGAGGTAGTGGATCTTCTTGTCCGGGTGCGCGTCCGCGAGCCGGCGCACCAGGTTGAGCTCGGTGCCGATCGCCCACGACGAGCCCGCGGGCGCCGCGTCGAGCGCCTTGATGATGTACTCCGTCGAGCCGACCATGTCGGCCGCGGTGACCACCTCGTGCTTGCACTCCGGGTGCACCAGGACCGTCACGTCGGGGTCGGCCGCGCGCACGTCGGCGACGTTGCGCTCCGAGAACCGGCCGTGCACCGAGCAGTGGCCGCGCCACAGGATCATGCGCGCGTCGCGCAGCTCGGCCGTCGTCAGTCCGCCGCCGGGGCGACGCGGGTCGAAGACGACGCAGTCGTCGAGCGAGAGCCCGAGCTGCTGGACCGCGGTGTTGCGCCCCAGGTGCTGGTCCGGCATGAACAGCACCTTGCCGGTGCCGTCGACGCCGCCGACCTTGTCGAACGCCCAGCGCAGCGCGACGTGGGCGTTCGACGACGTGCAGACCGTCCCGCCGTGGCGGCCCGTGAACGCCTTGATCGCGGCGGTCGAGTTCATGTAGGTCACGGGCACCGTGTCGTCGGCGACGCCCGCCTCGACGAGCACCTCCCACGCGTCCTCGACCTGGTCGATCGCGGCCATGTCGGCCATCGAGCAGCCCGCCGCGAGGTCGGGGAGCACGACCTGCTGCGACTCGGACGTCAGGATGTCCGCCGACTCGGCCATGAAGTGCACGCCGCAGAAGATGACGAACTCGGCGTCGGGCCGCGCCGCGGCCTCGCGCGCGAGCTTGAAGGAGTCACCCGTCACGTCGGCGAAGGCGATGACCTCGTCGCGCTGGTAGTGGTGCCCGAGCACGAACGCGCGGTCGCCCAGCGCCGCCCGGGCCGCGCGGGCACGTTCGACGAGGTCGGGGTCGCTGGGGGAGGGCAGCGCGCCGGCGCACTCGACGCCCCGCTCGGAGGCGAGGTCGACGCCGCGGCCGAGCAGGAGCAGGGCCGAGGGCGCGGGCTCCACGAACGTCCCAGGGGTGGTCAGGCTCACGATGCCGATCCTCGCACAACGCGCGCGGGGCACGTCGGGGACCTCCGGCGCCCGGGCCACGCCCGGTCGTCGTCGCGCGGGGTCGCTGTCGCGGCCGGGCGGCGGCGCACGTGCGACGATGCGCGTCGTGCATGTGCTGGTGGCCCCCGACTGCTTCGGCTCGAGCCTGACGTCCGCGCAGGCGGCGGTGGCGATCGCTGAGGCGTGGCGCGAGACCTGCCCGCACGA
>NZ_LFKW01000147.1:0-5629 GCF_001040865.1 Cellulomonas sp. A375-1
GGGGGGGACAGGCCGGTGTGGGGTCGGCCGGTCGGGTGAAACGCGCCTCGTCGGCCTGGTGATCAGCGGGTGAAAGTCATGATCAGGCAAAGAAGTAGTAGACGGCGCGCGTCTGACCTGCGAGGCTGCTCCGTTCGCCGCTGGACGGTCGGGACACCGGCCACCACGGGGGACACCCGACACGTCCCCGTGCGCTGCCAGCACCGATGCGCACGGACCGGCCTCGACGAAGGAGCAACGCATGGGCTTTGCGGACAAGCTGCGCGGTCAGCTGATCGACATCATCGAGTTCCTCGACGACTCGCGGGACACGATCGTGTGGCGCTTCCCGCGGCAGGGGAACGAGATCAAGAACCAGGCACAGCTCGTGGTCCGTGAGGGTCAGGTCGCGGTCTTCGAGAACGAGGGCCAGATCGCCGACGTCTTCGGCCCGGGCCGGTACGTGCTCGAGACGAAGAACCTGCCGATCCTCACGACGCTCAAGGGCTGGAAGTACGGCTTCAACTCGCCGTTCAAGGCCGAGGTGTACTTCGTCGCGACCCGTCAGTTCACGGACTTCAAGTGGGGCACGCAGCACCCGATCACGCTGCGCGACCCGGAGTTCGGCATGGTCCGCCTGCGGGCGTTCGGCACGTACGCGCTGCAGGTCGCCGACCCGTCGGTGCTGCTGCGCCAGCTCGTCGGGACGGACTCGAACTTCCGCACCGACGAGATCGGGGAGTTCTTCCGGCAGAACATCATCGGCCACCTCGCGCCGGCGATCGCGAGCTCGGGCATCCCGATGCTCGACCTCGCCGCGAACCAGCAGTCGCTCTCCTCGAGGCTCGCGCCCGCGCTGAGCGCCGAGCTCGCCGAGTACGGCGTGACGATCCCGCGGTTCGTCATCGAGAACGTCTCCCTGCCGCCCGAGGTCGAGGCCGCGCTCGACAAGCGCACGCAGATGGGCGTGCTCGGCGACCTCGACGCGTACACGAAGTTCCAGACCGCGACCGCGATCGGCGACGCCGCGAACAACCCCGGCGGCGCGGGCGAGGGCCTCGGGCTGGGCATGGGCATGGCGATGGGCACGCAGATGGCGCAGACCATCGCGCAGTCCAACCAGGCCCACCAGGCGGCGCCCCAGGCCGCGCCGGCCGGACCCCCGCCGCTGCCCGTCACCGACGAGCTCTGGTACTACGCGACCGGCGGCTCGCAGGCCGGCCCGGTGACGCCCGAGGCGCTCGCGCAGCAGGTCGGCGCGGGGCAGGTCACGCGCGACACCCTCGTCTGGAAGCAGGGCATGGCCGCCTGGACCGCCGCGGGTGAGGTGCCGAACCTCGCCGGGCTGTTCCACGCCCCGCCGCCGCTGCCGCCGACGGCCGCCCCGACGCCGGGCGCCTGACCATGACGCACGACTCCTTCGCGCCGCCGCCGCTCCCGCAGGACACGACGGCCGGTCCCTGGACCGACACGCCCTCGACCGACTCGACCCCGACCGCCGCGACGGCCGGCTGGGGCGAGGACTCGGCCGCCGTCGAGCGCGGTCGCTGCCCGGTGTGCGGTGCGGCCCTCGCGTACGGCGCGGGCTCCTCCGCGCTGGTCTGCGGCTCGTGCGGCCACCGCGTCGAGATCACGCACGGCGACGACGAGAGCGTCTCCGAGCACTCGTTCGAGCAGTGGCTCGCGCACAACGACCGCTACGAGGTCGCCTCGATCGGCGGCCAGGTGCTCGCGTGCGACGGCTGCGGCGCGAGCACCGAGACCAAGGACGTCGCCGGGCACTGCCAGTTCTGCGGCGGGAACCTGGTCGCGTCGTCGAACCCCGAGGGCGTCATCCCGCCCGAGGGCGTGCTGCCGTTCCTGGTCGACAGCCGCGCCGCGCGCGACAACTTCACGAAGTGGGTGCGCTCGCGGTGGTTCGCACCGGGCGCGCTCAAGCAGGTCGGGGACACGGAGTCCATCCGCGGGACCTACCTGCCGCACTGGACGTTCGACGCCAACACGACGAGCGACTACACGGGCCAGCGCGGCGAGCACTACACCGAGAAGCAGGGCGACCAGGAGGTGCGGCGCACGCGCTGGCACCACGCCAGCGGCCGCATCCGCAACACGTTCGACGACCTGCTCGTCCCCGCGTCGACCACGCTGCCGCGCAACCGGGTCGCCAAGCTCGGCCCGTGGACGCTCGGCGAGGTCAAGCCGTACAAGGCCGAGTACCTCGTCGGGCACTCGGCGGTGCGGTACGACGTCGACCCGCAGGCCGGGTACGTCGAGGCGAAGCAGACGATGGACGACGAGATCCGCGCCGACGTCAAGCGCGACATCGGCGGCGACGAGCAGCGGATCCACCACATCGACACCACCTACTCGCAGGTGATGTTCAAGCTGATCCTCCTGCCGATCTGGATCGCGACGTTCATGTACGCCGGCAAGCAGTGGCAGGTCATGGTCAACGCGAACACCGGCGAGGTCGTCGGGGACCGCCCCTACAGCGTCCCGAAGATCGTCGCCGCGGTCGTGGTCGGGCTCGTCCTGGCCGGGGTGGCGTTCTGGCTGTTCAACCGCGACGGCTAGCGCCCGCTTCACGACGACGGCGACCTCCCGGGGGTGGGGGGTCGCCGTCGTCATGCTCAGCCGGTGCTCAGTCGTCGTTGCCGTACGTGTGCTCCCAGCGGTCCTCGACCGCCTGCGAGACGCTGCCCTGAGCCACGAGGTCCGTGCCGCGGCCACCGCTCAGCGCGTCGGTGTCGCGCCCGCCCTCGAGCAGGTCGTGGCCGTCCTGGCCCCACAGCTTGTCGCGCCCCGCCTCACCCTCGAGGTGGTCGTTGCTCGTCCCGCCGTAGAGCCGGTCGTCGCCGGTGCCGCCCTCGAGCTCGTCCTTGCCGGCGCCGCCGTCGATCCAGTCCGCGCCCGAGCCGCCGTCGATCTCGTCGTGGCCCGTCCCGCCGCAGATCGTGTCGTCGCCACCGTTGCCGTCGATCTCGTCGTCGCCCCCGAGCCCGACGATCACGTCAGCACCCGACGTCCCCTCGATCTCGTCCGCGGCGCCGGTCCCGACGATCGTCGCGGCCTTGCCGTGGCACGTGGGGACGGCGGCGCTCGCGGCCGTGCCGCCGACCACCGTCAGGGCGAGCCCCACGCCGAGGGCTGCGACGCCCGTCGTCCACGCGAGCACTGGCTTCTTCGTCATGGTCACTCCTCAGTCGATGGCAACCCGTCGTGCACGAGGGAACCGGCCGGCGATGAGGCGCACGTGAGCGCTCCGTGAGAGAACCCTCATGTGAGCGAGCCTCGCTTGCAGGCGCGAGACGGCGCTTCTTTGGAACTTTAGGGTGCTTTACCTGAGCCAGATAGGGCACCCTCATGTCCCCGAGCCCAGCGCCGGCCACGTCGCCGGCCAGTGCGGTCAGCGGAAGTGGGTGGCGAGCCAGTCGAGGAGGAGAGACTTCTCGGCGGCCTGGACGCGGGTGCGCAGGGAGGCCACGTCGTCGGACGGCTCGACGGGCACGACCGCCTGGGCCAGGACGGGACCCGCGTCGTACTCGGCCGTGACGATGTGCACGGACGCGCCGGTCTGCGGGGCGCCGTCGGCAAGGACCGCGGCGTGCACGCGGTCGCCGTACATGCCCTGGCCGCCGTACGCGGGCAGGAGCGCGGGGTGGGTGTTCACGACGAGACCGCTGAACGCGTCGAGCGTGCGCGGCCCGAGCTTCTTCATGTAGCCGGCCAGCACGACGAGCTCGATGCGCGCGTCCGCGAGCGCCTCGACCATCGCGGAGTCGAGAGCGTCCGGGTCGGGGTGCGTCACGCCGGACAGGTGCAGGGTCGGCACGCCACGCGTACGCGCGTGCTCGAGCGCGCCCGAGCCGCTGTTGTTGCTGATGACCAGGGCGACCGTCGCGTCGATCGTCGTCCCGGCCGCGTCCATGATCGCCGCGGCGGTGGACCCGGTGCCGGACGCGAGGATGGCGAGGCGCGCGCGAGGGACGTCGGAGGTGGGGGAGGTCACGCGCACAGCATAGGAGCGGCTCGTCGTCGGGCGATTCTCCCGGTCGCACGCAGGTGGCCACCCGGGCGACCCCTGGCCGCCCCGGAGCGTTCGTCGGCGCTTCACCTGGCGGTGCCATCGTCGCAGCGCCCCGGCGGCTGCCGGGTCCCACGACGACCGGGCGGACCCGGTGGGAGGAGCGCAGCGCGCGATGGCCGTCGTGCCCGTGCTCGTCGGCACCCGCCACTTCGGGAGCGCCTCCGCGGAGGCGGACGGCGGGGGAGAGCCTCCGACGATCCCGCCCGCACCGCCGCCGGCCATCCCCCCTGCGCAGCAGGACGAGCCGCGCCGGATCGGCACGCGCCGCTCGGGCAGCGACCGCGTGTTCCGCGCGGTGCTCACGGCGAGCGGTGTCGGGGTGCTCGTCGTCATGGCGACCGTGGGGCTGTTCCTGCTCGCCCGGGCGTGGGACGCGCTGCGCGTGGCGGGGTGGGGGTTCCTCACCACGCAGGCGTGGGAGCCGGACTCCGGGAACTTCGGGATCGCCGCGATCCTCGTCGGGACGGTGCTGATCGCGCTCGTGGCGATCCTCGTCGCGGTGCCGTTCTCGCTCGGTGTCGCGCTGTACATCAACGAGTTCGCGCCGCCGCGCATCAAGCCCGCGCTGACCAGCGTGGTCGACCTCATGGCCGCGATCCCGTCGGTGGTGTTCGGCCTGTGGGGCTTCTTCTTCCTGCAGGGGCACGTCACGGGGCTCGCACGCTGGCTGTCGACGACGTTCTCGTGGTTCGGCCCGTTCCAGGTCCCCGGGACGGACCCGACCGACCCGCTCGCGACCGCGACCGTCTACACGTCGTCGACGTTCATCGCGGGACTCGTCGTCGCCATGATGATCACGCCGGTGATCGCGTCGATCATGCGCGAGGTGTTCTCGCAGGCGCCCGTGGGGGAGCGCGAGGGGGCGCTCGCGCTGGGCTCGACGCGCTGGGGGATGATCCGGTCCGTCGTCCTGCCGTTCGGCAAGGGCGGCATCATCGGCGGGACCATGCTCGGGCTCGGCCGCGCGCTGGGCGAGACCATCGCCGTCTACATGATCATCTCGCCGGTGTTCGCGATCCAGTGGCACGTGCTCGCGAACGGCGGCAGCTCGGTGTCCTCGCTCATCGCGCTGCGCTACGGCGAGTCGACGCCGTTCGGGATGTCCGCGCTCATGGCGGCCGGTCTGGCGCTGTTCCTGATGACGCTGGTCGTCAACTTCGTCGCGTCGTCGGTGGTCGCGCGCTCGCGTTCGGGGGCGAGCAGCTGATGAGCACGACGACGAGCACGACGAGCACCGGGACGACGAGCACCGGCACGACGAGTACGACGAGCACAAGCACGACGAGTACGACGAGCACAGGCACGACGAGCGGGCCGGAGACCCGGCGGCAGCTGCGCGGCATCCGGCTCGGCGACCTGCTCGACGTCGTCGGCGCGGCCGTGGCCGCGTTCGCGCTCACCGGGCTGCTCGCCTCCCAGGTGCTGCCGATCAACCACCCGATGGGCTTCGGCGCGGTCGGGGTCGCGCTGTTCGTCCTGCTGTACGCGCTCCTCGTCGGGCTGACGGAGAGCTCGGTGATGGTCCGTGACCGGCTCGTGGCGGGCGTCGTGCACGGGCTCGCC
>NZ_LFKW01000147.1:5697-6729 GCF_001040865.1 Cellulomonas sp. A375-1
CGTCGTGTTCACCGTCGCGCGCGGCGCGAGCGCGCTGCCGCACCTGAACTTCTTCACCGACGACATGGCGCAGGCCGGTCCGCTCGACCCGCTCGACCGTGGCGGGATCTGGCACGCGATCGTCGGGACGCTGCTGCAGATCGCGATCGCGCTGGTGATCACCGTGCCGCTCGGCCTGCTCACGGCACTGTTCCTCAGCGAGATGCCCGGGCGGCTCGCGCGGCTGGTGCGCACGGTGGTCGAGGCGATGACCGCGCTGCCGTCGATCGTCGCGGGGCTGTTCGTCTACGCGACGCTGATCCTCGCGCTCGGGGTGCCGAAGTCCGGCGTGGCCGCGGCGACCGCGATCAGCATCATGATGCTGCCGATCATGGTCCGGTCCTCGGACGTGGTGCTGCGGCTGGTGCCCGGGACGCTCAAGGAGGCGTCGTACGCGCTCGGCGCGGGCCAGCTGCGCACCGTCACCCACGTGGTGCTGCCCACCGCGCGCTCGGGCCTGACCACGGCGGTGATCCTCGCGACCGCGCGCGGCATCGGCGAGACCTCGCCGGTGCTGCTGACCTCGGGCTTCACGGCCGCGCTCAACGCGGACCCCACGCAGGGCCCGATGGTCTCGTTGCCGCTGGCGATCTTCCAGTTCGTGAAGTCACCCGAGCCGACGATGGTCGCGCGCGGGTTCGGCACGGCCGCCGTGCTGATGCTCCTGGTCCTGCTGCTGTTCGTCGTCGCGCGGGTCGTCGGCGGACGCACGCCGCTCACGGTCGACGCGCAGCGTCGTCGCCGCGAGCAGCGCCGCGCCGCGCTCGCCGCCGCGTGGCGGTCCGAGCTGCAGCGCACCCGCGCCCTGCTGCGTCGGGGCCGCGGTCAGCGGCCCTCGTCCGTCCCCGTCGCTCTCGAGGAGATCCCGTGAACCGCACCACGCGCACCACCCTCGCGGGGGTGCTCGCGCTCGTCGTCGCCGGGCTCGGCGCCGTGCTCGCGGCGGTGCCCGCGAGCGCCGCCGACTCCTACGTGCCCGTGAACGGCGCGGGC
>NZ_LFKW01000147.1:6792-8063 GCF_001040865.1 Cellulomonas sp. A375-1
GTCGTGGAGCTCGAACGCGGTCGACCAGTGGCGGCGCAACGTCGAGCAGTACGGCATGCGCATCAACTACGCGAGCACGGGCTCGTCCGACGGGCGCAACCAGTTCAAGGCCGGGACGGTCGACTTCGCGATCACCGAGATCCCGTACGGCCTGACCGACGGCGGCGTGGTCGACACGCCGCCGACGCGCGGCTTCGTGTACCTGCCGATCGTCGCGGGCGGCACGGCGTTCATGTACAACCTCACGGCGGGCGGCAAGCGGATCACGAACCTGCGGCTGTCGGGCGAGGCGGTCGCGGGCATCTTCGCGGGGACCATCACGTCGTGGGACGACCCGGCGATCGCCGACGACAACCCCTCGATCCAGCTCCCGAAGCGCAAGATCGTGCCCGTGGTCCGCTCGGACGGCTCGGGCTCGACCGCACAGCTCACGACGTGGCTGGCCTCGCAGCACCGCTCGGTCTGGGACGCGTACTGCAAGGCCGCGGGCCGCTCGACCCCGTGCGGCGTCACGTCGACCTACCCGGTGATCCCGGGCCGCGGCTTCGTCGCGCAGCCGAACTCCCAGGGGGTCGCGGGGTACGTCGCGCAGACCGGCAACGAGGGCACGATCACCTACGTCGAGTACTCGTACGCCCTGAAGACCGGCTACCCGGTGGCCAAGGTGCTGAACCAGGCGGGCTACTTCGTCGAGCCGACCGCCTCGAACGTGGCCGTCGGGCTGCTCAAGGCGACGATCGACACCGACGAGGGCTCGCCGACGTACCTCACGCAGGACCTCACCGGGGTGTTCACGAGCGCCGACGACCGGACGTACCCGTTGTCGTCGTACTCCTACGTCGTCGTGCCGACCGGGACCGAGAACGGCTTCACGACCGCGAAGGGCTACACGCTCGGCGCGTTCGCGAACTACTTCCTGTGCGAGGGCCAGCAGCAGGCCGAGGTCCTGGGGTACTCGCCGCTGCCGATCAACCTCGTCAAGGCGGGCATGGACCAGATCGGCAAGATCCCCGGCTCCACGACCGTCACCCTCGACGTCGCGAAGTGCCACAACCCGACGTTCTCCTCCGACGGCAGCAACACGCTCGCCACGAACGCCCCACACCCGTCCGCGTGCGACAAGCGCGGCGCCGACGAGCAGTGCGACGCACCCACCGGCGGTGCTCCCGGCGCGCCGGGCGGCGGCGGTGGCGGCGGCAAGGGCGGCGGCGGCTCGGGCGGTGGCTCGGGCGGCGGCGGGACCGGTGGCACCGGCGGGACCGGCGGCTCGG
>NZ_LFKW01000148.1:0-1503 GCF_001040865.1 Cellulomonas sp. A375-1
GGCTCCCGCAGCCCCGGCTGCTCCGGCCGCAGCCTCCGCTGGCGAGACTGCGACAGCGCCGGCAGCCTCGGGCGGCTACCTCACGCCGCTCGTGCGCAAGCTCGCCGCGGAGAAGGGTGTCGACGTCGCGTCCCTGACGGGCACCGGCGTCGGTGGCCGCATCCGCAAGGAGGACGTGCTGGAGGCCGCCGCGAAGGCCGAGGCCGCCAAGGCCGCCGCCGCGCAGCCCGCCGCCGCGCCCGCCGCTGCCGCTCCCGCACCGGCCGCCAAGGTGCCCACGGTCTCGCCGCTGCGCGGCACGACCGAGAAGGCCAGCCGACTGCGCCAGATCATCGCCGAGCGCATGGTCGAGGCCCTGCACACGCAGGCGCAGCTCACGACCGTGGTCGAGGTCGACGTGACCAAGATCGCGCGCCTGCGCGCCGCCGCGAAGGAGGACTTCAAGGCGCGCGAGGGCACGAACCTCACGTTCCTGCCGTTCTTCGTGCTCGCCGCCATCGAGGGACTCAAGGCGTTCCCGAAGATCAACGGCGTCCTCGAGGGCAACCAGATCACGTACCACGGTCAGGAGAACGTCGGCATCGCGGTCGACACGGAGCGCGGCCTCGTCGTGCCCGTGGTCCGCGACGCGGGCGATCTCAACCTGGCCGGTCTGTCCCGCAAGATCGCGGACCTCGCGACCCGCACGCGGAACAACAAGATCGGTCCCGACGAGCTCTCGGGCGCGACGTTCACGGTGACCAACACCGGCTCGGGCGGCGCGATCATCGACACGCCGATCGTCCCCGGCGGCACGTCGGCGATCCTCGGCACGGGCGCGATCGTCAAGCGCCCCGCCGTGGTGAAGGGCCCCGAGGGCGAGGACGTCATCACGGTCCGGTCGATGTGCTACCTCTGCCTGTCCTACGACCACCGGCTCGTGGACGGCGCGGACGCCTCGCGGTACCTCTCCGCCATCAAGGCCCGGCTCGAGGAGGGCGCGTTCGAGGCCGAGCTCGGCCTCTGACGCCCCATTCGTCGCGCGCAACGGCCCGGTCCCCTCGCGGGGGTCGGGCCGTTCGCGCACCCGTCCGCAAGCGACGCGGGAAGTGACTGCGGGCGCAGGTCAGGCCGTTCGAATCTAGGGTGACGGGATGCGCATCGTCGTCGCTGGCTCCCACGGCTTCATCGGCTCGGCCCTGCTCCCCCGGCTGCGGTCGGCGGGTCATGACGTGCACGTGCTCGTGCGGCACGCGCAGACGCGGCCCGAGGAGATCGCGTGGGACCCCGCACGCGGGTCGCTGGCACCCGACGCCCTGCGGGGGTTCGACGCCGTCGTGAACCTCGCCGGGACCAACCCCGGCACCCGGCCGCTCACCGAGGCGCGCAAGCGCGACGTGCTGGCCTCACGGGTCGACACCGCGGGGCTGCTGGCGCGCAGGCTCGCGACGCTCGACGACGGCCCGCGCGTGCTGCTCCAGGCGTCGGGGATCGGCGCTTACGGGGACCGGGGCGACACCGAGG
>NZ_LFKW01000148.1:1620-1775 GCF_001040865.1 Cellulomonas sp. A375-1
CCAGTGGGAGGCGGCCACCGAGCCCGCTGCCGCGGCCGGGGTGCGCGTGGCGCACCTGCGGACCGGGGTCGTGCTGGGCGCCGGCGGTGGCGCGCTGCGACCGCTGTGGCCGATCCTGCGCGCCGGGCTGGGCGGCCGGCTCGGCTCGGGCCGCC
>NZ_LFKW01000149.1:0-2907 GCF_001040865.1 Cellulomonas sp. A375-1
CCGGCCGGACGGGCCGGCTTGCCCGGCGCGCGGGCCTCGTCGCGGCCCACGGCCACGGCGTCACGCGCGGCGGGGCGGGACGCGCCGCCACCGGGGGTGAAGCTGGGCGGCGTGCCGGGCTCGTCGCGAGCCATGCTCAGCACTTGCCGGTGTCGTCGTCGAGCGTGAAGGACTCGCGACCGGCCTTGCGGGTCGCCTTGGCGGTGGGCTCCTTGGACGGGTCCGCGGTCGCCGTCGGGCCCTTGGTCGCCGCCTTCGTCGGTTCCTTGGTCGGCTGGGTGCCGCGGTCGTCGTCGGTGCCTCGGAGCATCGGGATGTCGCCGGCGATGTTCGACCAGATGACGTCCGCCTCGGACGTCCACACGACCCGGTTCTTGTTCTCGGGTGCCGCGCCCCACGGGATCGTCATGAACGTGATGTTGCCAGTGCGGATGCCGCGAGCGCTGTAGGCGAGCCCGGCGAGGTCGGATGTCGACATCGACGTCGTGACCGACTTGGTCGCGGCGTTGAGCAGCCCGAGCAGGTCCGTCCAGTCCGTCAGGACGTTCTTCGACAGCGTCTGGGACGCCATCGCGGCGAGCAGCCGCTGCTGGTTGCCGATGCGCGCGATGTCCGAGCCGTCGCCCGCCTGGCTGTGCCGCGAGCGGGCGTACGCCAGCGCGGTCTTGCCGTCGAGGTGCCGGTTGCCGGCCTCGACGTGCAGGCGGGCCTTCTTGTCGTCCATGTCGGTCGGGATGCACATGTCCACCCCGCCGATCGCGTCGACCATCGTCTGGAAGCCCGCGAAGTCGACGAGCACGAAGTCGTGGATCGTGACGCCCGTCGTGGCCTCGACCGTGCGCCACGTGCAGGCGGCCGCTGAGGCGAGGTCGAGACCCTTGTCCCAGCCGCGCGCGAACGCCTCGTTGAACATCGCGCGGCCGCTGGAGCTCGTGTCGCCGTTGGTGGTCTTGCACGTCGGGATCTCGACGAGCGAGTCACGCGGGATCGAGACCATCTCGACGCGCGACCGGTCCGCCGAGATGTGCATGACGATCGCGGTGTCGGAGCGCATCCCGCCCGCGACCCGGCCGCCGATCGCGCCGTTCTCGCCCTCGCGGGAGTCGGAGCCGAGCAGCAGGATGTTGACGGCCTTGCCGGCGTTGGGGTCGGCTCCCGCCTGGGGCGTCTGCGTCGGCCGCGGGCCGAGCAGGCCGGAGACGTCGACGTGGTCGATGTTGCCGTTGAGCCGCGCGTACACCGAGTAGGCCGCGGTCCCGCCGAAGGCGAGGATCGCGACCGTCACCAGGGCGACGCTCTGCAGGATCCGCCCGCTGCGGTGGTGGCGGGCGTGGCGCGCGTTGGCTGGGCGCTCGGCAGACATGTGGCGGACAGGCACGGCGTCGATCCTAGGGACGGGGGCTGGACGAGCGAGGGAGCGACAGGAGGAGCCCGGTGGAGAAGTTGTGCAGATCGATGCAGGTCAGCGGGCGATCCGGACAGCCGGGCACGCATCGGGTGAGCCCGCGGGTCAGCACGACGCGGTCTCGTCGTCGAGTGTGAACGCCTCGCGCCCCGCCTTCTTCGTCGACCCGTGCGAGGGCCGCGCCGTGCCCGACGAGCCTGCTGGCCCGGTCGGCCGGGACGTCGCACTCGTGCCGGGCTCGTCACGCGTCTGCGGGTCCTGCGCCGTGCCGGTCAGAGCGGGCGCGTCCCGCGCGAGGTTGGCCCACACGGTCGCGGCGTCGTCCGCCCAGACGAGCGTGTTGTCGGGGTCGCGCGGGTCCGGGAGCGTGGGGATGGTCAGGAACGTGACGTCGCCGGTCCGGACGTCGCGCAGGCTGCGCGCGAGCCCCGCGAGGTCGGTCGTGCTCATCGAGGTGGTGAGCGAGCGCGTCACCGCGTCGAGCAGGCGCATCAGAGCGGGCAGGTCCGTCAGGACCTCGCTCGACAGCGCCTTGTCGGCGAGTGCGGCGAGCAGCCGCTGCTGGTTGCCGATCCGCCCGGTGTCCATGCCGTAGTTGCCCTGGAACCCGCGCGAGCGCGCGAACGCCAGGGCGGTCGGGCCTGTGAACCGCTGGTAGCCGGCCTTGACGTGCAGCTTGGCCTTGCGGTCGTCCATGTCGCGCGGGACGCAGATCCACACCCCGTCGACCGCGTCCACCATGTCGCGGAACCCCACGAAGTCGACGAGCAGGAAGTCGTCGACGAGGACCCCCGTGGTCGCCTCGACCGTGCGCCACGCGCACGCGGCGGCCGACTCGAGGTCCTGACCGTGGTCCCAGCCGAGGGCGAACGCCTTGTTGAACCTCGAGTACTCGCTCGCGGCGATCGTCTCGCCGCTCGTCGTCGTGCACTGCGGGATCGCGACCATCGAGTCGCGCGGGATGGAGACGAGCTCGACGCGCGAGCGATCCGCGGAGACGTGCAGCACGATCGTCGTGTCCGAGCGCATGCTGTCGGCCACCGTGCCGCCGATCGTGCCGTTCTTGCCGGCCCGCGAGTCCGACCCGAGCAGCAGCAGCGTGAGCGCACGGCCCGCGGCCGGGTCCTGCGCCTGCGCCGCGGCCGTGGGGCGCGGGCCGAGCAGCGGGTCGAGGTCGAGGTGGTGGATGTTGTCGTCGAGCCGCACGACGAACGTGAGCGCGGCCGTGCCCGTGAACGTCACGGCGGCGAGCGCGGTGAGCGCGACCGCACGCAGCGCGCGTCGCTCGCGCCGACCGCGCGCGTGCCTGCTCGTCGGGGCGGCGGGCTGGGCGGTGAGCGGCACGCGGCCGACGCTACGAGCGTGCGGTCGTCGCCGTGGCGACTCGTGCGACGGCACGGTGGAGGGGTCGTGAAGATCCGCGCACACGGGCCCACGCGACCCGTCCGGGTGTCCGTGCGCCGTTCGTCCCCAGGCGAGGACCGGCGGGGTGGTCGGCTGGG
>NZ_LFKW01000149.1:2983-7258 GCF_001040865.1 Cellulomonas sp. A375-1
GCACCAGCAGCCTGCCCCCGGTCTCGGTGTTCGTCACGGTCCGCGAGGAGGAACGGCACCTCACGGCCGCGATCGAGCAGGTGCTCGACCAGGACTACCCGGGCGAGCTCGAGATCGTCGTCGCGGTGGGCCCCAGCCACGACCGGACGCGCGAGATCGCCGACGAGCTCGCTGCCGGCGACGCCCGGGTGCGCGTCCTGGACAACCCCACGGGTCTGACGCCGGCCGGGTTGAACATCGCGATCGCCGCGGCGCGGCACGACGTGCTGGTCCGCGTCGACGGGCACAGCGAGATCGAGCGCGACTACGTGCGCGTGGCGGTCGAGGCGCTGCTCGAGACGGGCGCCGCCAACGTCGGTGGGCTCATGGTCCCCGTGGGCACCACGCCGTTCGAGGAGGCCGTCGCGCGCGCGATGAGCAGCCGACTCGGCATCGGCGCCGCGTCGTTCCACACGGGCGGTCAGGCCGGACCGGCGCCGACCGTCTACCTCGGGGTGTTCCGCCGCGACGCGCTCGAGCGCGTCGGCGGGTACGACGAGCACTTCGTGCGGGCGCAGGACTGGGAGCTCAACCACCGGCTGCGGGAGAACGGCGACGTCGTGTGGTTCGACCCGCGCCTGGCGGTGACCTACCGGCCGCGCGGCGACGTGCGCTCGCTCGCCCGGCAGTTCTTCCGCAGCGGGCAGTGGCGCCGGCAGGTCATGCGGCACCACCCGGAGACCGCGGGTGTGCGCTACCTCACACCCCCCGCGGCCGTGGTCGGCATCGCGGGCGGGGCCGTCCTCGGGCTCGTCGGCGCGACCGTCGGCCCGACGTGGCTCGTCGCCGGTGCCGTCGTTCCCGCTGCGTACGCCGTCGGCGTGCTCGCGGGGTCGGTCGTCGTGGGCCGGGGGATGAGTCCCGCGGCCCGCCTGCGCCTGCCCGCCGCGATCGCGACGATGCATGTCGCCTGGGGCTCGGGGTTCCTGCGCGGCGTGGGGGCGGAGGCTGGCGGCACGCAGGCTCGCGTCCTCTATCCTGATCCGGCCAATGCGTCCCGACAGCCCCGATCCGCCGCGGGCGAGGGAATCGACCGTCACCCGGCGGAGGACTGAGCCAGCCATGCCCACCCAGGAAGCCGTGCGCCCGCGTAGGGGAGAGCTTCGCGTCTACGAGCCCCACCGCGCCGGCCTGCCCAAGTTCGGTCCGTACTTCAGCGACCTGCGCCACCGGCTCCCGTTCGCCGCGGAGTTCTCGCGGTCGGGCATCCGTGCCGCGCACACGCAGACCGTCTTCGGCCAGCTCTGGCTGGTGCTGAACCCGCTGCTGATGGCGCTCGTGTACTACCTGCTCGTCGCGATCATCAGCAAGAACGGCGGGGGCGTCGACCGCCTCGCGCACATCGTGTGCGGGCTGTTCGTGTTCCAGCTCGTCGCGGGCGGCCTGCAGCAGGGCGCGACCTCGGTTACGGGCGGTGGACGACTCATCATGAACATGGCGTTCCCGCGCCTGCTCATGCCGCTGGCCGCAGTGCGCACCGCGTTCTTCCGCTTCCTGCCGACCGTCCCGGTCTTCCTCGTCATCAAGGCGTTCACGGACGAGCCCTGGGGCGTCGAGATGCTGCTCGCGATCGTGTTTCTCCTGATGATCACGGTGTTCAGCTTCGGTCTCGCGGCGATCATGGCGACGCTGCAGGTCTATTTCCGGGACACGTCGAGCTTCCTGCCGTTCTTCACGCGCATCTGGCTGTACCTGTCGCCCGTGCTGTGGACGATCGACGACCTCGGCGGCCACGGTCCGCGCTTCGCGCACATCATGCTGATCGGTAACCCGCTGTTCTCGCTGATCGGCGGCTGGAACGAGCTCGCGCTGCTGAACACGGTCCCCGAGCCCAAGGTGTGGTTCGCCGGTGCGGCGTGGGCCGTGATCGCCGCGGTCGCCGGGTCGCTGCTCTTCATGTCGAGGGAGCGTGAGTTCGCTGTCCGCCTCTGACATGGACCTGACCCAGGGCGGCTCCCGCCGGTCCGACGAGAACGCGCACCCCGAGGTGCAGCCCGCTGCCGCCGACCAGGGGGATGCTGTGCCCACGGACACCGAGGCGACCGACGCCAAGGTCGCGGACGACCAGCCCGCTCAGGGCACTGACGCCGAGGGTCAGGCGGTCGCCGCTCAGCCGGCCGCCGCTCAGCCCGGCGACGAGCCTCCCGCGGACGCCCCGGTGACCGACGCCGAGACGCCCGAGGCCGCACCGGCTCCCGCGGTCGCCCAGCCGCGGATCGAGCGCAAGTACCCGGTCGACCCGGACGCGCCGCCCGCGGTGAGCGTCCAGGACCTGTCGATCACGTACCGCACGACGTTCGAGAAGATCCCGACGATCAAGAGCGCGATCGTGCGCCTGGGCCGCGGCGAGCGAGCGGTGCGCGAGGTGCACGCGCTGCAGAACCTGTCGTTCGACGTCATGGAGGGCACGGCGCTCGGCATCATCGGCGCGAACGGCGCCGGCAAGTCGACGCTCATGCGTGCGCTGGCCGGGGTGCTGCCGCCGACGAGCGGGCGCATCGAGGTCCGCGGGGAGATCAGCTCGCTGCTCTCGTTGGGCGTCGGCTTCAACGGCGCGCTCTCGGGTCGCGAGAACGTCATGCTCGGCGGACTCGCGCAGGGACTGACGCGCGCGCAGGTCGCGGAGCGAGCCGAGGAGATCGCGGAGTTCGCCGAGCTCGGCGACTTCATGGACCTCCCGCTGCGCACCTACTCCGCGGGCATGGCCCAGCGCCTCGCGTTCGCGGTCTCGGTGCACATGGAGCCGGACATCCTGCTCATCGACGAGGCGCTGTCCGCTGGTGACGCCCGGTTCAAGAACAAGGCCGCCGCGAAGATGGACGAGCTCATGTCCTCGGCGCGCGCCATGTTCCTCGTCAGCCACTCGCTCGCGTCGATCCGCGAGCTGTGCAACGAGGCGATCTGGATCCACGAAGGCCGACTCATGATGCGCGGCACGCCGCAGGCCTGCGGCGACGCCTACACGCGCTTCCTCGAGGTCGGCGAGAACGCCTTCACCCTCGAAGACCTCTGAATGGAGACCGCGCGGTGAGGCCGCAGGTGAGCATCGTGACCTCCGGTCACGATGTCGCCGACGCGCGCCTGCACCGCGAGGCCGCTGCGCTGCAGCGCGCCGGTCTTCGGGTGGAGGTCCTGGGCCTCGGCGCTGCGAGCTCGGGCCCGCCCGGCGCGACGACGCGCACGTGGCCCCGCCGGGGCGCGCTGCGCCGTGCCTGGTACGCGCTCACGCTGCCTCTGCGCACGAGCGGTGACGTGGTCGTCGCGCTCGACCCCGACTCGGCGGCGGGTGCGCGGGTCGCGCAACGACTGCGCCGGGTCGTCGGACGGCGCACGGCGCTCGTGACGGACGTCCACGAGGACTACGAGCTGCTGCTCAAGGACCGGGCGTGGGCGTCCGGGCTGCGGGGCGGGGGCGCGGCGATCTCCGCGCGGCTCGGCTCACGTGCCGCGCGGCGCGCCGACCTGCTCGTCGTGGCCGACGACCACCTGATGCCCGACGCCGCGCACCGGCTCGTCGTGCGCAACCTCGCGGACACGTCGATGCTTCCCGCGCCGACCCCGCCGGGCGCCACGCCGCGCGCGGTGTACATCGGCGACCTGCGGCGCAGCCGCGGCCTGTTCGCGATGCTCGACGCGATCGAGGCGGCCGGCGGCTGGGAGCTCGACCTCGTCGGTCCCATCGCGCCGGCCGACCGTGAGGAGTTCCTCGAGCGGCTCGCGTCGCCCGAGCTGTCCGGCGTGGTGCGCTGGCACGGGCGGCAGCCGCCGCGTGAGGCGTGGACGTTCGCGAGCGGTGCCTGGGTCGGCTTCCTCATGCTGGACGCGACGCCCGCGTTCCGCGACGCGATCCCCTCCAAGCTCTACGAGTACCTCGCGTGCGGGCTCGCGGTCATCGCGACCGACCTGCCGCGCAGCGCGGCCGTGGTCCGCGAGACGCGGGCCGGGGTCGTCGTGGCCGACACGGGGCAGGCCGCACAGGCGTTGCGCGCGTGGGCGGCTGACCCCGCCGAGCTCGAGCGCCTGAGGACTGCGGCGCTCGCCGCGGCCGACTCGTACGTCGCGGGCGAGGACCTCGCGTCGTTCGCGGACGCGGTCGCACGCCTGGTCCCGCAGCCCGCCGCGAGCGCGGACGCCGGGGCCTGACCCCCTCGCCTGGCGCGGGCGTGCCCGGCGCGAGGTGCCTCAGCGCGCAGCGAGGAGCTGCAACGCGCCCGGCACGCCGTTGACGAGGTCGGC
>NZ_LFKW01000150.1:0-1286 GCF_001040865.1 Cellulomonas sp. A375-1
CACGCGACGTCCGGTCCAGGAGCGACGCACGAGCGTGGCCGCGAGGACCGCAGGCGCGAGCACGCCGACCGCCGCGACCGCGGCGCCCGGCCACCAGGCGCCGCCCGTGCGGGGGACGAGGACCGCGAGCGCCCCGACCGCGACCGCGCACGCGAGCGTGGTCACCGGCACGGACTCCAGCAGAGCGCGCCACCCGACGGAGGCGACCGACGCGCCGCGCGCACGCTCGAGCGTGTAGAGCGACGCGCGGCGTTCGACGAGCAGGCGCGCGGCGAGCAGCAGCGTGAGCGCGCCGACCGCCACGAGGCCCGCCAGCAGCACGCTGGCCTGCGCGGTCGCGCCGGCGAGCCGATCCCGGTAGGCGTTCAGCGCGTCGTCGAGCCCGGTCTTGATCAGCGGCACGCGTGCGTCCATGAGTCGCAGCGGCGTCGGGTCGGCGGACAGCGCGGCGACCTCGGTCGCGAGCGTCTCGGCGCCGTCGGCCGTCAGCTGGTCGGCGCGCGCCAGGAAGCGGACCTGCGTGGTCGTGCCGGTGGGCGCGAGAGCGACGAGCAGGTCGGGCAGCGACGCGTCCGACACGAGGAACCCGGCGGCCGCGATCGCGCCGGTCCCGCGCGGCGCGGGCCGGGCCTCGACCAGGTCCGCGAGCCCGGACCACACCGGGTCGTCGAGGTCGACGACCTCATAGGTCCCGACGACCACCGCCGTCAGCCGCGTGAGCAGTCCCCCCGGCTTGACGACGACCTCGTCGCCGAGCTCGAGCCCCATCGCCTCCGCGCCCGTGACGCTCACGCCGACCTCCACGTGCCGCTGCAGGTCGGCCAGGGGCTGACCCTCCGCAGGCTGGACGTCGGGGAGCAGGGCCGGGGCGCGGCCGGCCACCCAGCGCACCGGGTCGCTGCCGTCGGAGGGCAGGACGTGGCCCACCCGTCCGGCCGCGACGCCCGCGGGGACCTGGGCGTACCAGGCGGACGTCGTGGTGGTGGTCATGGGTTCGGTGAGGTAGCCGCGCAGCGTGGCGGGCACGCCGTCGGCGATGGTCGCCGCATCGCGTCGCAGGTCGTCCGCCGGCTCGGGCGGGCGTCCGCCGGCGACCGGCGGGTCGCCCCCGCCGACCTCCGCGATCAGGTCGGTGCCCGGGCGGCCACGCTCGACGACGTCCCGCGCACCCCGGTCGGCGACCGACATCACCAGGCGCGGGGCGAGCAGCGCGACGAGCACGAGCGCCGCCGCGAGTGCCCCGGTCAGGACGAGCAAGCCGGCGTCGGTCGCGGCCCGCCGACGCG
>NZ_LFKW01000150.1:1344-2918 GCF_001040865.1 Cellulomonas sp. A375-1
CGGTCCGGCGCCGACGACCGTGCGCACCCTCGTCGTCAGGCTCATCCTTCGTCCCCCAGTCGCAGGAGCGCACCGGAAGCGCGCCGCAGCAGCGCACGAGTCGTGACGACGACCGCCAGCAGCGCGCCGATCGTGAGGGTCCCGACGACCGCTCCGAGCACAGGCCAGGGCCACTGCACGACCACGCTCGGCACCGGTGCCAGGCCGCGCGCCGACACCGTGACGAGCGGCCCGACGAACCAGGCCAGCAGGGCCCCGACCGCGACCCCGGCGATCGTCCCGATGGCGCCGAGCAGCACGTACTCGCCGACGATCGCGCGCACCAGCGAGCCCTGCGACGCGCCGAGCGCCTGCAGCCGCGCGAGCTCGAGGCGGCGCGTGCGGACCGCGACCGTCGCGCTGAGCGCGATGCCGGCGACCGCGAGCGCGACCGCGGCGAGCGTCACGATCCACAGCGCCGCGGGCACGGCGACGTGCAACGGCCCGTCGGTGGCCTCCGCGCGGACCTCGACGCGCGTCGTCGTCGTGCCCGCGCCCGTCTTGGTGATCGCGGCCGCGGCGCCGGGCGCGTCGCCGTCGGAGACGCGAGCCCACCACTCGTCCGTCAACGTGCTGCGCCCGCCGGCGACGAGGACCGCGCGCAGGAGCGCGTCGCGGTCGACCAGCATCGCGTCACCCCGCGGGATCCCGGGCAGGTACGGCACCTGCCGGTCGATACGGAGCTGCACGGCGACACCGTCGACGTCGACGACGAGCACGTCGTCCTCGGTCGCGCTCAGCTTGCTGAGCAGCGCAGGGGTGACGACCGCGTGCACGATCGGCTCACGGTCGAAGGTCGTGGTGTAGAGCGCCGCGGTCCCGTCGCCCACGTGGCCGAGGTCCGGCGTCGCGGTGACGTGCAGCCCGTCACCGTCGACCCACGTCGCGCCCAGCCGGATGCCCTGCTGGAACGGCTGCGGTGCGCCAGTCGTGTGCCAGGCGCCGCGGCTGAGGTCGAGCAGCGTCTCGTCGCCGTCGGTGTCGACCGCGCGCACGTCGGTGAGGACCGCGTCGTACGGCAGGTTCCAGAGCTCGGGGTCGAAGGTCGACCAGACATCCGGCGGGAGCGAGAGGCGCAGGCCGACGCCGATGAGCTGCGTCGCCCCGAGGTCCTCGGGCAGTGCGAGGGCGAGCTCGGCCGGCGCGTCGGGCCCGGAGCCGACCGCGGTCGTCACGGCGGGCAGGTCCAGGGTCGCGCGTGCGCCGCGGGCATCCTGCACGACGAGCGAGGCCCACGTCCGCGCGGCGTCGTCGCCGGTCAGAGGTGCGCGCACGCGGGCGCTGAGCGTGAGGCGCAGCTCGCTCGTGCCCGCCGGGATCGGGACGCCCTGCACGGGACGCGCGGGCGCCATGCCCGCGGTGGCGGCGGACCAGCCGCCGTCGAGTCGGCCGCGCAGGAGATCGCCGGCATGGTGCGTGTCGAGGGCGAGCATCGTCGTCGTGACGCCCGACGTCGACGCGTCGGCACCGGAGGCGATGGCCGTCTGCACCTGGCGGAGCGCGACCGGCGCCACGACCGGCAGGTGGTCGACCCC